>NZ_JBRIIQ010000002.1:0-125324 GCF_052976905.1 Glaciimonas sp. GG7
TAAAATCAATACCTTGCGGGTGTAGTTCAATGGTAGAACGAAAGCTTCCCAAGCTGATCTCGTTTTCCCTATACACAGTGACTCTTCCGCTGATTTTCGCACCGCAAATAAACAATCTCGTTTTTTCACTCTCCCAGCAAATATTTAGGCTTATATATTTTTGCGGAGCGGTTTTTTTCGACTTCGTCGGGGCAATTTTTTCATATCGATTTATACCGCCCCTCCTCAATCAGCTCTACGAAATCAACGACTTGAGTGATCCGACGCCAGCAAGAAACATGACTTAGAGAAAATCAATTAAACAGTTTTTGTTCCTATTATTCGTCATTTATTTGTAATCAACGAAAAAATGGAACATACTAAACGGACTATGTCTCTTGAAACTCACACCAGCCGCGTACTGAACCTGATCCATCAAAAGGGATTGCTACGACCTAACGATCTCGATGCTATCGGAGCTCCTCGCATTATCCTGACGCGCATGAAAGCAAAAGGCCAACTAGAGAAAGCAGGTCGTGGTTTGTATCGCTTGCCCAACAGTGAAGACTCTGAACAGGATAGTCTGGCGATAATCGCCACCAAAGTTCCGAAGGCGGTATTTTGCCTGTTCACAGCTCTTCAGTTTCACGAGTTGACCACGCAGTTGCCTCGCCAGATTTGGATCGCTATGCCGCGAGGTAGCCATGTACCAAAGATCGACTATCCGCCGATCAAGATGATCCAGTTCACCGGACCAGCGCATACCGAGGGTATTGAGATTTTTGTTCGAAACCAGATCGAATTGCGTGTCTATTGCGTGGCAAAAACCATTGCCGATTGCTTCAAACACCGCAACAAAATTGGACTTGACGTGGCTTTAGAGGCACTCAGGGATGCGCGAACGCAAAAAAAGGTCGGCGCAGATGAACTCTGGCACTTCGCCAAGATTTGTCGGGTCGCCAATGTAATGCGGCCCTACCTTGAGGCAATAGAATGAGTAAAGATATCTCCGCGTCGGTCAGAGCACGCCTACTCAATATTGCCAAGGCTCAGAATGTCGACTTCAACCAGATTTTGATACGCTTCGCGCTGGAAAGAATCCTGTATCGCATAAGTCTGTCTAAACACGCCGATCACTTTCTACTCAAGGGAGCCTTATTATTTAACCTGTGGTACGACATGCCACACAGATCGACGCGGGATGTGGATCTCCTCGGTTTCGGCGCTAGCGACCTGGAGTCGATCGCGCAGACATTCCATGACATCGCAAGTATCGATGTTGCCGACGGCATTACTTTCGATCCGGTTACTTTGAACGTGGAGGAAATTCGTAAAGAGGCAGGTTACGCTGGCGCTCGGGTATTAATTACCGGCGAAATTTCTAAAGCACGATGCAAAACACAGATTGACATCGGCTTTGGGGATGCCGTCACGCCCGGTCCGGTTGATGCAGTCTATCCGGTGCTAATCGCAGACCTGCCAGCGCCTCGACTACGAACATACCCTGTCTACACCGTAGTCTCCGAAAAGCTTCACGCCATTACTCTGCTAGGCATGACCAATAGTCGGTTGAAAGATTACCTAGATATCTGGGTACTGCTCGATCGCGAAGCGCTCGATGTCGACACTTTGGCCAAAGCCATCGCGGCGACTTTCGCTCGGCGCGGAATGTCGATCCCGGCCGCTATACCAATTGGTCTGACAGATGAATTCGCTACAGATCATTCACGACAAGCGATATGGCAGGCATTTCTGCAACGCAACCAACTCGCCGTTATGCCACTACTTGACGTGGTCACTGCATTGCGAACGATACTGGCGCCGGTAATTATTCAGGCGGCGGCTATTATCACTTCAACTGGCCCAGTTGAAAACTATTAGGTAAAAAACGTGGTCTGCTCCTGTTTTTTGCAGTGCTCAATGCTATATTAGGTTTACCGTTATGCTAACCTTAATATCTGATATCCATTAAACAATCGCTCGATTTCACTATTTTTAAGTCTGGGTCAGCAATGTCAGGAAATACATCGAAGAAGACTACTGCATTGAAAGCGCCCGTTATAGACTTATTCAATGGTCAAAGCACTACTGAAATGATTACATCAACTCATACCGATGAGCTTGTAATTGCATTGTGTGGCCCAATCGGTTCACCACTACATAGTGTCGGAGATGTCATTAAAAACATTCTGAGTCAGTCGTTTGGCTACACAGCAGAATCCAGTCATATTCGACTCAGCCAGTTTATTTTCGATCATGCTCCAGATGTAGAGACAACTATTCCTCAGGAAGAAGGCTTCGATCGCTTCCAAGCTATGATTAGTGCAGGCAATAATCTTCGAAAAAAATACGGAAACGGTATCCTCGCAGAGCTTGCCGTCAACCATATTCGTATGGATCGAGAACGACACAAGACAGAAACACAAAGCCAAAAATATGCACCTCGACGTATCGTACATATTATTGACTCAATAAAAAATAAAGAAGAGCTTGCCTTACTTCGACTGGTATATCGGGATATGCTTTATGTGATCGGGGTATTCGCCCCACTACAATCTCGTGAAGCGAATCTAAAAAAGCTAAATCTCACACCATCAGAAATATACACACTGATTGACCGCGACTCCGGCGAAGAAATAGAGGGGGGACAAACCGTCAGTGAAACGTTTCCAAATTGTGATTTCTTTTTAAGAACGAACGATGGCACAAGCTCTGAAATAAATATACGAGTCGATCGCTTTCTTCATCTTATTCTTGGAACGAAGGTTATTACTCCGCAGCCTGAAGAAACTGCAATGTACTCAGCGGCAATGGCTAGCGCTAGTTCAGCATGCCTATCTAGGCAAGTAGGTGCAACGATAACCGATGAGAAAGGCGATATTCTCAGCACCGGCTGGAATGACGTTCCTACTTTCGGCGGGGGACTTTATGGTAACAATATCGAGATCGATCAACGATGTTGGAATCTGGAAGGTGGCAAGTGTTTTAACGATGACGAGAAAGACCGTATAGCACAAGAACTGGTAAATGCATTGAGCGACGTCATACCCATAAATGATCGCCTAAAAGCAAAAGGAATACTCAAAGGAGCCAGTAAACTAAAGGGCTTAATTGAGTTTTCTCGGGCTATTCATGCGGAAATGCATGCAATTCTAAACGCTGGGAAAACGGCCGGAATGCGCCTGAAAAATGGCAAGATTTTTGTAACCACTTACCCTTGTCATTCATGCGCAAGACATATTGTTGCAGCTGGTATTACAGAAGTGTATTTTATCGAACCTTATCGAAAAAGCCTCGCCATCAAACTACACGGGGATGCACTTTCAGAGCAAGAGACGGATTTGAAGAAAGTGCGTATCCTCGCTTACGATGGTGTTGCTCCATCACGATATTTAACCTTATTTAAAGTACCTCAAAATTCACGTAAAAAAGATGGTAAGCTGGTAATCGTACCTCTAAAAGATGCATCTCCAAGACTTGAAAAAAGTATGGAAGCTCTTCCTGCTTTAGAAGGCCTAGTAATAGAATCTTTACGCCAGAAAAATTTGCTCCCCATAAAGGGACATAAAAATGACGATACATTACCCCCCGAAGCAGCTTAGCTTCGAATTTACTAATGCTCCCGAAAGTGTAACTGCGCCGGTTACACGAAAGTCAACCCATGTCGCAATAAATAAACGAGTAACTTTTAATTCGGCATCAATTATTGACTTCGCTCATTTTCGTCGCGAACGTAAAAAATTAGATACGGAGCAACTGTATGAAAATATTTTCGATTCTATCAAGCATATTGGTTGACTCTCTCAACGATATACGACGGAGTAAGAAAACGCCCGTTTTACGGGCGTTTTCTATTTTATATACATCTCTGAAGTCATCATCGTCCCTACTCCCTAAATAACACTCAGTAGATGCGCTATTTTGCGTCATTTTTGCACATGAGTTTTAGCCTTCAGGCTGTAACTTTCCCCTAAGTGCATCAATCCCAAAAATCTGAGTCAAAACCCCTCAATCTAGCGCGCAGGCGTGGTGGGGGGATGACTGCGCGCTGGCAGGTCTGGTTGATATAAATATTATCAAAAAGAAACAATCGTCCAGACGTTAAAAAGACCGCACAAGGCGGTCAGTCGGGGAGTGGTGGGTTTATCTTGCGCTACCCAAGGGCTGCAACCTTGCTAACGCCCGGCACGCCGTAGCGCGGCCTGATGCTTCTGGTAGTCATCCCGGCAATCCGTATTACAGAACAACAGCCCATTCGGGACCGATTCCTCACAAAAATGGCAACGCCCGTCGCTATGCAGTCCAAGTGCACGGCGTGCCTGATTTAAGCCGGACTGAATCATGGCGGCAATGCGCAGGTCTGCGCGGTCAGCGTCGTCGCTCATTTTGCCACCTCGCTACCGGCGGCTAAGACATAGTCGTTAAACTGGATGACCTCTTCACCCAGCCAGTCATTAATCGCCAGAAATTGCGCTTGCAACGGGACCAACTCGTTCCGGGCGAACACCCGCGCCGCAGGTTCAACCGCCCCAAAGCCGCCGGTATTGTTGGGCATGATGCCGAGTAGCTGCGGCGGCACGCGGTGTGCGGCCAGTACGTCGTCTCGCGTCACGCCTTTGATGTTGAAGAATTCATCCTTGGCCGCGACATCCGAGACCGGCAGAATCTGAATTCCATCTTTCTTGCCATTCGGCGCATACATAAACAGGTTACGGAAATTGCCCGGCCCTTTGCTCTCGCGCATGGCTTGGCGCAGGTTATCGACGTCGGCGGTATTGGCGGCGGCGTCGGTCATGTAAAAGATGAAGCCAGCGTGTGAGCCGTTCTTGTAATACTTGCGCCGGAACAAGGTCGCCGCCTCATTCAGCCAGGCTGACTGTAGCGCGCTCAGATATTGCGGCACGCCGTAGACTTCCTGATTCACATCCGGGTCCATCAGATGCAATACCGCGCCGGTCTGGAAGACGTATTCTTCCTGCCAGCCCGGTACAAAATAGTATTTCTCCAAATCGCGCCCACGCCGTACGTACTTCGCCAGCGCATGCACCAGCGGCAACAACTTGCCAGTGCGACTGATACGCCTCTCCAGGTACGCATTTCCAAACGTCAAAAAATCCAGCGTAAACCGCTTGAACGCATCGCGAGACAACAGCGGCGTCGGCACTAGCGTCGAGGTCAGGATATTCGCCTTGAAATAGATCGCGCTGCTATGGTGAACACTGGAATTGAACGATTTCGACAACCCCGCATAATTCACCGGCGGCTCATACCAGCGCCCGTTCGACCAACATTCCAGACTGTCCAGTATCTCGGCATGATCCAGCACCGGAGTCGGGTCGCCAAAGGTGAATGCCTCAAAGCCGGACCCGTTATCGGTCGCTGCTACCGTAGTCCCCGCCGAGAACGTCGCCGCACCAGACCTCGCCCCGCGTTGCTGCTTTCTACTCATGATGTGTATATCTCCATAAATGATTGGTTGTTGTGGTTAGCGCCTTCAATCGGCTCATGATCGAGCGCGTGCATGCAAGCCCACGCCAGATCCGCATGTCCGGTCTCATCGTTACGGCCAGCGTCGTAAGTCACTTGCCGGCCACTGGCGGTTAAGGTTTTGCGAATCGCCATAAACGCCTGCGCGATATCGGTCGATCCGGCGTCGAATTCGAGTCGGGCTTTACTGATGATGTTTTTAGCTTTGAGTACCATCCGGGTCTTGACCTCGGGCGAGTACATAATCGGTGTCGCTGCCGGAAAGAATTGCCGCACCAGCGGAAACACGCCGATCCCCATCCCGGTGGTATCGATGCCGATGTATGCGACGTTGTAGCGCAGTGTCATCGCCCGGATCGCCTCGGCCTGCGCTTCAAAATCCATACCGCGCCACTGAAAGCGTTCCAGAATCCGAAACTTGCCACAGGCCACCAGCGGCGGAGCCAGCACCACGCAGCCAGCGCTGTCGCCACTGAGCGAAGGGTCGTAACCGATCCAGACCGCTCGATGTCCGAACGGGCGCGTAGCAAATACCTTGAAATCCGGCCAGTCTACCCACGCGTCCACCATGCAACGCTGCAACTCCATCAACGGAAACACTGACTGCGTGTCGTCGATGAAATTGCACATTAAGAGGTTGTCGAACTGATCCGGGCTGTACTCAAAATTGCGCAATTCGTCGATATCAAACAGATTGCAGCCACCGCGCTCGGCGTCCAGAATCGTCACAATTTGCCGCCAGATTTTGTCCTCGCCGGTGAAGCCTGACGAAAGACGCTGGTGGCTGACATCAATGTTTAATTGATCCGCTTTAGCCCGCCGTTTATTGAACGCGTCGCCAGTCCAAAAGGGGTACGCCTGATGCGTAATCGACGAAGGTGTAGAAAAGTAGGTCTTACGCCACTGCTTATGTAGCGCCATGCCGGACGCCACCTTGTTCAACTCCGCGAAGTTATGCGTCCAGAAAAATTCATCAAAATAAAAATTACCGTGATACCCCTGCGCCGTGCGCGCATTCGTGCCCAAGAAATACAGGTGTGCACCATTCGGCAAGATAATCGGATCGCCAGTTAATTCGACATTCGCCGCCTCCCGCGCAAACTGGATGATGTATTGCTTAAACACATGCGCCTGTGCTTTTGAGGCCGATAAAAAAATCTGATTACGCCCTGTCTCAATCGCATCCGCCAACGCCTCCCGCGCAAAATACCAGGTCGCTCCAATCTGACGTGATTTCAAAATCACCCGTGTGCGCTGATGTCCATTCCGATGCCAGACCTTCTGATAATCAAACAAAGAATCCTGAAACGCCTCCAGCAATTGCACGCGCTGCGCATCACTGAATTCATTGCGTGACGGTTTCTTCTTCGGTCCCGCATTCCGGTTAGCCAGTTTCGGATTCAGATCGACCTCATTCCCGCCCGGCGCTTCATAGCGGCGCACGCGGGCGGTCTGTACCACTTGCCGCATCAGCAAATCGATCTCTTTAAAATCGCCACCGGTTTTAAGGTCTTTGCCGATCAATTGCACCAGCCGCGCATCCAGCGCCGCCTCGACCTTTTCCAGCACCGGCGCGGTGTCCCAGCCGTCGCGCTGCTTCCAGCTTTCCACGGTCGAGCGCTTCAATTTCAGATAGTTGGCAACAGAAGAAATCCGCCAACCTTGCCAATACAAAAATTTAGCGACACGGCGCGGGTCAGCGGTTTGATCCGTTGGATGATCTTTGGCAAGTGGGAGGAGGGCAGTTTCAGGCATGCCGCCAGCGTATGCGTCACGCGCGCGTAGCGGGGAGGGCAGAGGGGCAGAAAGCTGTTTATCAACCCTCTGCCGGTTGAATCGGTGCGTGTCAACGTTGACTATGAAGACATGACCCAATCCACCGACCACAAGGCCAACCATGTCCAGCATGCCCCTACAAGAAACTAAGCAAACTAAACAAACTAAACAAACCTCCAAATTCTTCCGCGTCGCACTCGAAGGCGCAACCACCGATGGCCGCGTCATCGACCGCGCCTTCATCGAACAAATGGCTGCCCGTTTCGACCCACAACTCTACGGTGCGCGGGTCTGGCTCGAACACTTTCGCAGCACATTGGCAGACGGCCCGTTTAAAGCCTACGGCGATGTGCTCGCCGTCAAGGCCGAAGAAATCGTCATCGGCGGCAACAAAAAGCTCGCCTTATTCGCCCAAGTCTCGCCCACGCCAGAACTGATCGCGATGAACAAAGCCCGTCAAAAAATCTACACCAGCATCGAAATCAACCCAAAATTTGCCGACACCGACGAAGCCTATTTAGTCGGCCTCGCCGTAACCGATAGCCCCGCTAGTCTCGGCACTGAAATTTTATCGTTTGCAGCCCAACATCCGCACGCCAGCCCCTTTGCCAATCGCAAACAAGCCCCCGATAACCTGTTCTCGGTCGCGGTCGAAACCATGCTCGAATTTGAACCTGTCGAACCTGAAGGAAATACCTTTTCCGACACCATTAAAAGCATCATCAAACGCTTCAGTAAAAAAGAATCCCAAGACGCGGTGCACTACGCCGACATTACCGAAGCAGTTGCCACGCTAGCCATCCACGTCAGTAACAATGCAGACCAATTTGCAGCTACCCAAAACCGTATCGAAAAACTAGAAGCCGCTTTGCAGCAATCCAACGACGCCTTTGCCGCCTTCAAAGAACAGATGGATAAACAGGACCGTGACCTATCGGTACGCCCACCCGCAACCGGCGGCAACGGCACGCAACAAACTGACTATTAAACGGAAACGGCCACGAACTCCCGCCCTTCACACAGCATTGCCCACATCGGAAGCACATCAAATGAAAAAAGAAACCCGCATCGTCTTCGACCAATACGTCCAGCGCTTAGCCCAACTCAACGACACCGGCAGCGTCGCACAAACCTTTGCAGTCGATCCTGGCATTCAGCAAAAGCTAGAAACCAAGATGCAAGAGTCGAGCGAATTTCTCAGCAAGATCAACATCATCGGCGTCACAGAACTAGAGGGCGAAAAGCTCGGCCTCGGCATCACCGGCCCGATTGCCGGACGCACCAACACCGACAAAGCAGAGCGCAAAACCCGCGACATGGCCATCCTCGACAGCCAGCGCTACCGCTGCGAAAAAACCAATTTCGACACCCACATCAGATACCAAACGCTAGACGCATGGGCCAAGTTCCCCGACTTCCAAAAACGTATCGCCAACACCATACTGAAACGCCAGTCACTCGATCGAATGCTCATCGGCTTTCACGGCACCAGCATTGCCGCCGACACCGATATCGCCGCCCATCCTTTGCTAGAAGACGTCAACCTCGGCTGGCTCGCCCACTATCGCAAACAAGCCCCACAGCGCGTCATGCAGCAAGGCAAAACCAACGGCAAACTCCTCATCGGCAACAATACCGACATCCAGGGCGATTACGCCAATCTGGACGCCGCCGTGTATGACGCCATCAACCTGCTCGACCCGTGGTTTCAAAAAGACAGCGGACTAGTCGCCATCGTGGGCCGCGCTCTGCTGCACGACAAATACTTCCCCCTCGTCAACACCAAACAAGCCCCGACCGAAACCCTCGCCGCCGACATCGTCATCAGCCAGAAACGCATCGGCAGTCTGCCTGCCATCAGCGTTCCCTATTTTCCCGACAACGCCATCCTGATCACGCGTTTAGACAATCTCTCGATCTACTGGCAAGAAGGCGCTCGCCGCCGCCGCGTCGTCGACGAAGCCAAGCGCGACCGTATCGAAAATTACGAATCCTCTAACGACGCCTACGTCGTCGAAGACTTCGGCCTCGGTGCCTTGTTGGAAAACATCGAACTCGTCCCAGACGTGCTGGCCATCAAGGACTAAGCAATGCGCCATCTCTCCCCAGCCCTGCGCCATCAGGCGCGCATTCTGGCCGAGCAAGCAGCCGCCAATGCCGCGCCCGGCCTGCGCACCTCCGGCTCGCAATATGAGTTGCAGCTATACCAGCTAGCCGAGCATCGGCGCACGCTCAAAGCGATCCAATCGATCAAAGCCAAGATCGCGCTCAAAGCCAAGTTGCTGCCGGAATATCAGACATGGATCGATGGCGTGCTAGCCGCTGGCAACGGCGCTCAGGACGACGTACTGACCACCATTCTGGTTTGGAGCATCGACGTCGGTGCCTATGCACGCGCTCTGGAAATTGCCCGTTACGCGGTCGCCCACAAGATGACCTTACCCGACCAATACAGCCGTGATATTCCGACCATGTTGCTCGATGAATTTGCCGGAGCCTACCTCACCGGCACGCTCGCCGACGACCCCAAACACGCCGTCATGATCCTCGGCGCCATCGGCGAACTCACCCACCACAGCGACGTCCCGGATCAGGCTCGCGCCAAGCTGCACAAAGCCCTCGGCTACGCGCTACTAGCAGTTGCCAACGGCGAGGATGAAAAAGCAGACTTCACCACAACGAGCCTGCCCATCGCCACCGCCGCCAACACCAACCTGAAACGCGCCCTCCATCTATTTGAAGGTATCGGCGTAAAAAAAGACATAGAACGCCTTGAGCGACGCTTAAAAAAAGCGCCACAAGACGCACCATAAGAGCACCCCCTGGCGCACGGCGGCGCGGGTCGATGACGGTGCGAATGCACAAAAGCAACCACCCCGTATAACGCCCGCCCACCGCCGTTTTTTGAAAGAGATCACCATGAGCTTTATGGCCGTAGCCCCCGTTTCAGCGCCACAAGAAAATGACACCACCATCGTCGAAAACGACGGCTGGTTCCCGGATATAGCGTTAAGCCACATGCGCGACGCCATGCGGCTAGACGGCACAGTGACCAACCCGCGTCTTATACAAGCGGTCACTGACGCGATCCTCCACGTCAATCAAGAACTCGACCAATGGCAAGACCAACAGCTAGCCAACGGTTACATCACACTCGAAGCCGTCCCCGCCAAAAAGATCAACCGCGAAAGCAAGCTAGTCATCCACTACCGCCGCGCCGTCTACAGCACCGCCAAAGCCGACCTGCTAGAAAAGTACCGCGACTACGACAGCACCGCCTCATCAGCCACCGACAAAAAAGCCATCGACTATCTCGACCACGCCCCCGGCGAACAACGCCGTAATGCGCACTGGGCCATTGCCGACATTCTGCAACGCCAGCACTTAACCGTTGAGTTGATCTAAAGATGATCGTGCGCGCCCGACAATACGACACGCTAGACCTGCTCTGCTGGCGACACCTCGGCACGACCGCCAACGTCGTCGAAGCAGCGCTAGAACGCAACCCCGGACTAGCCGACCTCGGGCCTTTTATTCCACACGGTCTGCTGGTGACCTTGCCAGACCCGTCCGCGTCGCCCGCCAATACCATCGAGACCGTCAACCTCTGGGACTAAACACGTCCTCCACTCACCGCGAGAACTCCATGACCGAACCCAGCACCGCCACCGTCCTACTCACTGCCGCAACAGGCATCGGCGTCTCATCGCTGTTTCCCGGCATCGACGGCAACGCCCTGATCGGTGCCTTCGCCGGAGCCGCGTTAGTCGCCATTTCCAGTAAAAGTCTGCCGCTGTTACAACGGCTGGCCTACATGGTCATCTCGCTGGCCATCGGCTATCTGGCCGCGCCCGATGTCATCCAGAACACCCCGCTCAAACAATCCGGCGTGGCCGCCTTCATCGCCTCCGCAGGCGTGATTGCGCTGACGCTGCACGGGATCGATCTGATCAAAACCATCCGGCTACCCGACTGGCTACGCAAGGGAGGGCGCGATGACTAATACGCTCACCCAACTCCTCACCGTCATCGCGTTGCTCGGCTATGCCGCCACTTGTTTGCAACTGTTGTGCTACCGGCGCGGTATCGCCAATTACCGCATCCAGATATCGGTTGTCGCGTGGTTGCTGATCGTTTTCACAGGCACGCGCACCTTAGAAATTCTGCTGGGGTCAGGCCCGATTTCGGTAGGAGACAGCGGTCTGGCAATCACGCTTTGCGCGTTAGTCCAGCGTGCCCAAGGCAACGTCGCAAACATGTTGAGAGGCAACCGATGACCGCACTCACAGCACATTTCACGCTGGAAGAATTCACCCACAGCGACACCGCCCGCATCCTCGGCATCGTCAATCTTGCCAGTCCAAGTATCGTCGCCAACCTGCGCCGACTGGCCCGTTTTGACGAAATGGTCCGGCTCGAACTCGGCGGGGCCGCCATGACAATATCCAGCGGCTATCGCTGTCCAGCCCTCAACCGGGCCGTTGGCGGTGCCGCCAATAGCGCCCATCTGCACGGCCTCGCCAACGACTTTATCGCCCCCGCGTTTGGCACACCGCTGGCGATCTGTCAAAAGCTGGAAAAGTCTTATCTGCAATTCGATCAATTGATTTATGAAAGGGCAGGGGCCGTAGAGTGGGTCCATCTTGGTATCGCCGTTGAAGGCGTCAAACCGCGCCGTCAAGTGTTGACGATAGACGGCAAAGGCACACGCATCGGGCTATGGAAATGATCACTCCAATATCGACACTAATCATCGGCATCCTGGGCGCCACGCTCTACCTGCAAAACACCCACCTGATCGCAGCAAAAGAACGCGCAGATCGCGCCGAAAAACAGTCTGTCGAAAGCGCAAGCATCATCCACACGCTGAAAGAATCAGACGCTAAAAACAGAAAGGCGCTGGGCACCTTGCAAGCCCAACGCGCCAGCATCACCGCCACGCTCTCCCAACGCGAACAACAAATCAAAACACTCCACCATGAAAATATCGCTATCCGTCATTGGGCCGAGTCTGCTCTGCCTGACGCTATTGCCCGGCTGCGCCAACGTCCCGCCACCACCGGCGCAGAGGCTTATCGTCAACGCCTGTCCGCCAGTGACGCCCTGCATCCTGCCAGCAAGCGCGCCGACAACTAACGGCGCGCTCAACCTGATGTTGGAACGCACCGAAGCCGCATGGGCCGAGTGCGCCGCGCAAATCGACATGATCCACACCTGCCAACAAGAGGCTGATTATGAAAAAACCCGACAGCCTTAGAGTGCACCTCGCCGCAGCCAATCCCGACCTGACACAGAACCCCGACAAGCTCCATGTCTTCGTCGACGAAGGCCAGATCGTAGCTAGCGGTACAGGCTCGCTCTCGTTTGAATACCGCTACAAACTCAACATCATCATCACCGATTACAGCGCCGACCAAAACGCCCTGATGGTCACGCTACTGGCTTGGATCGCAGTCCATCAAAGCGATTTGCTCACCAACCCTGAGTTACGCAAAACCGGCATACGCTTCGAAGTCGATTTTAATAATCACGAAAGCACTGATCTCTCGCTGATCATCGATCTCACCGAACGCATCATCGTCACCCAAGCCGAACAAGGCCGTCTGCATATCAAAAGTCCCCCCGAGCCGCAGCCAACGCCAGACTATGCCGATCCGTTCTGGAGCCTGTACGACGGCGACAACCTCCTCGCCGAATGGGCCACACCCGGTGCGGCATCAGCATGAGTGATGATTTATCTTCGCTAGAAGAATGGGCAGGTGCGCTACTCGCCAAACTCACGCCATCCCAACGGCTAGGCGTCAATCGTAAAGTCGCGCAAGACCTGCGCCGTAGTCAAACGCAACGGATCGCCAGTCAGCGCGACCCGGACGGCAACGCTTACGCGGCACGCAAACAGCGCAAAAAAATGCGCGGCAAACAAGGCCGTATCAAACGCCAAAAAGCTGCCATGTTCAGCAAACTACGCACAGCGGCCAACCTGAAGATCAGGCCGGACGCCAATCAACTATCG
This sequence comes from Glaciimonas sp. GG7, assembly GCF_052976905.1. Classification (NCBI taxonomy): domain Bacteria; kingdom Pseudomonadati; phylum Pseudomonadota; class Betaproteobacteria; order Burkholderiales; family Oxalobacteraceae; genus Glaciimonas; species Glaciimonas sp. GG7. The sequence continues at coordinate 13,256 of NZ_JBRIIQ010000002.1, forward strand.
GTCGGATTTTTTGGAAGAGTGGCGCGGATTGCGCGGGTGCATCAGGAGGGATTGAGCGACCGGGTGTCGAAGAAAGGGCCGGAATATCAGTATCCAGCCCGGGACTGCTAGGGTTTAGTGCGTTGGATCGGGAGCTGATTCGGGATGCGCTGTTGCGGTATTTAACGCAGGCCTGACCCGCGCTGGTATGTCACTTCAAGCCCAGTATTTTCAACTACAATTTGATATCACAATGTGCTATCATTTAACGCATGAAAGCAAAACACCAAAAAACGTTACAGGCTGTATTCACCAAACCAACCTTACCCGGCATTGTGTTTGCTGATATGGAAGCATTAATGATTGCGGTCGGTGGCGAAGTACGCGAAAGCGAGGGGTCACGCGTTGTGTTTGAATTAAACGGCAAGCGCCTTTATCCGCACCGTCCTCACCCCGGTAAAGAGGCGAAGCGTTATCAAGTTGAAGAACTCCGTGAGTTGCTTACTTCACAAGGAATTACACCATGAACAACACCATGATTTATACCGGCTATACCGCCCGTATTGAGTTCGATCCACGCGACAATATTTTTGTCGGGCGCGTTCTCGGCATCACTGACAGCATCAGCTTTCACGCCGAAACCGTGGCCGATTTGACTGCCGACTTTCATCAGGCCGTCGATCATTATTTAGCCGATTGCAAAGCCACTGGCCGATCTCCCGAAAAACCAGCATCGGGCAAACTCATGCTACGCGTACCGCCCGAAGTACATGCTGCGGCGACCATCGCAGCACAGGCATCCGGTAAAAGTTTAAATCAATGGGCTAGCGAAGCCTTGGCGCACGCTGCGTACGCTTAATCAACGTGTAGGTAACCTACAAGCAACAACAAGGAACTCAGATGAAATATCCTGCAACCCTTACCCCAGATAGTGAAGAAGGTGGCTTTGTCGTCACCTTCCGCGATATTCCAGAGGCGATTACACAAGGCGACACTGAGGCCGAAGCACTTGAAATGGCTGCTGATGTCTTACGCAGTGCGATGGATTTTTACTTCGAAGATAAGCGTCAAGTGCCACTGCCGTCTAAGGCAAAAAAGGGAGAGTATTTAATTGATCTGCCACTGAGCGCTTGGAAAAAAGTCTTATTACTCAATGAAATATTAACGCAGCAAGTATGAGCGCGACGCCTCGACACCACACCCCGGTTTATCGCAGACCTATACCGCACAGGCATGTAACTTCAAGCCCAGCGCTTTGACGACTTTCAAGATAGTGTCCAATTCAGGATTGTCTTCACCAGACAACGCTTTGCATAAACTGTTTATTTCCAATCCGGTGTCACGGGCTAGTTGTGTCATCGCACGGGCATAGATGATATCGGCTAGCGCTTTAGTCACTAATGCGGGATCGCCTTTTTCCAGACAAGCATTGAGATAAGCCACCACATCCTCTTGTGTTTGCAGGTGTTGGGCAGAATCCGTCAGTTTCATCACCCCCCTCCTAAGCAGCCTCTGCCATCGTCAACCGCATCTGAGGATGAAGTCCTGCACGCGAGGCCAACCTGACTAGCAGGTCAAGACTGAACTGATTAATCTTGCCATTCTTGATTTCAGAAACACGCGCCTGTGTAATGCCAAGCACCTTGGCTGCTGCGTTTTGGGTCATGCCGCAGTCGCGCAACCAGCTACTGAGCCCCATCAATAAAACGGAGCGAATTTCACATTCTGCTGCCTCGTCTTCGGGAAACAGATCATGAAACACACTGCGTCCTTCAGGGGTAATGTGCTGTACTTTGTGTGCGTAGGTAGTCATTTTGACCTCTTGATTTCTTTAAGTCTGCATAGTTAGAACTATGCGATATTTAGAATAATCGTGCAATAGTTGCACATTAGCATCAAAAAAATCCTCCAGTCTCAACCCCATCCTCACCGACAACAACGATAGTAATAACAAGAATGTTGCTAATGTGAGGTAGTCGAAATTTATGCTAATATCGCCATCGGTGCTAAACACGCCTCCATTAGCGGTACGCCCGACTCGACAGTCGTGCTTTTTTTACGTCCATAGTTTAATCATGGCCGGGTAATGCGCAGCTATACAAGACCTGCAAGGGGAAATCTGCGAGCCGACTAATGGCGGTGTTTAAGTACCTGGCCGCCCTCTGGCAGGGGCGGGTTTTAATTAAACCCACCAGGAATCTATGATGACTAAAGCCGCTTCACATCCCCACATATCTGCCGCACCCGAACACAATCCCCCACCAAAGCAAGCCCCAAAATCCGTCGAAGCCGAAGAAAACTATCCATTGTATGAGGCGCGCTGCATGCTTCAATTGCTGGAGGATCTGACGCAGGACGTTGAGCATGATGTCACCGTTTCAAGACAAGCTTTTGCCGTGATGATGGGAGTGATTCGGGAGAAAATGGTTTTCTCGCCGTAAAATAGCCATTCGCATTCACCAACTCTGCGCGTACTTTCTCACGCGCACGAGCACGGTGGTCAAGCCACAGAGTCGCTAAGCCATTTATCAACCCTGCGCTTAATGCGCTGACATCGGCAACCCGGCAACATGCATCGCATGACTGCCGATATCTCCGAATTATTCCGCTTAATCCTGAACCTGATCCGCCTCGGCACCATTGCCGAGATCGATCATGATACGCAACGCGTGCGGGTCCGGGTGGGCAACAATCTGACTAACTGGCGACCTTGGATCACAGCCCGCGCCGGTACTGCACAAACATGGTGGCCGCCGTCGTTGGGCGAACAAATTATCCTGCTTTCTCCTGAAGGTGACTTCGAGAATGGCGTGATTTTGTCCGCTGTGTATAGCGATCAATTCGCCCCACCGTCGACTAATCCGGCGCACCACACCACGCGCTATTCCGATGGCGCTATCGTGCAATACGACAGCGCCACCCACGCATTGACCGCGACACTACCAGACGGCACTAGCGTAACCGTGCTTCCCGGCTGCGTGACTTCCAATGCAGAAGACACGATCTGCACTGGCAACCTGACCGTAGAAAAAAATCTGATCGTCAACGGCTTGAGTTCGCTCAATGCTGGCATGGCCGTGTCTGCCGGAGCCGATGGCGGCACAGCAGCGGTCATCAAAGGCCAGCTCAACGCCAGCGGCGATATCGTCGCCCGTGGCATCAGCCTGACCGGCCACACGCATGGCGGCATCGAACGCGGCGGCGATAATACCGGTGGTCCGCAATGACCGGCATGCACCGCAGCAACGGACGCGCCTTGTCCGGCCTTGCGCATATTCGCCAGTCGCTGGCCGACATTCTGACTACGCCTATCGGTTCGCGTCTGATGCGCCGTAGCTATGGTTCCGAAGTGCCGGAGCTAATCGATCAGCCCTTACACGGCGCAACCATCTTGCGCATCTATGCCGCGACCGTTCACGCAGTACGATTGTGGGAGCCGCGTATTGCACTGACCGGCTTGCAACTGGAGCGCGATCAATACGGCAAAGCGACACTGATTCTGGATGGGATCGCTGACGAACAAAGCGTACAAATTGCCGTACCAGTCGGGCAGGGAGGTAACGCATGAGTACCTCTGCCATTGATCTGTCACGTCTGCCTGTCCCTAATATTATTGAAGCGCTCGACTTCGAGACGATACTGGCCGCGCAATTAGCCGACCTGATCGCCCGCGATCCGGCCTTCGACGGTTTGCTGGAATCCGACCCGGCGATGAAGATTTTGCAGGTCACCGCCTACCGCGAATTACTCGTGCGCCAAACCGTCAACGAAGGCGCACGCGCCGTCATGCTGGCCTATGCAATGGATGACGATCTCGATCATCTCGGCGCATTGATGGACGTACCGCGTTTGCAAGTCACGCCTGCCGATCCGGACAAAGGTACGCAAGCCGTGATGGAATCTGATCTCGATTTCCGTAAGCGTATTCAACTTGCCCCGCACGGCTTTTCGGTGGCTGGTCCTGAAGGCGCGTATATCTTTCATGCGCTGGGTGCTGACGCTCGCGTGCTGGACGCCTCGGCCACCAGTCCGTCGCCCGGCGTGGTCGTCATCACGCTACTTTCGCGAGAAGAATACGGCATCGCCTCCGATGAATTAATCGCCATCGTGGCCGCCCGTCTGGGAGCCGATAACGTCCGACCTCTGACTGATTACGTACAAGTCCAGGCCGCTGAAATCATTCCCTATCAGGTCGTCGCCAAACTCTTTACCTTCCCCGGCCCGGACGCAACGGTGGTCATCCTCGAAGCGCAAAAGCGCCTTCAACATTACGTCACCGACGCGCACCGGATAGGGCGGGGGCCAACCTTGTCGGGGATATACGCGGCGCTACACGTTGACGGCGTAGAGCGCGTCAACCTGATCTATCCGGTTGCCGACCTGAGCATGTCCGCGCATCAAGCGGCGTACTGCGACGGTATTGCTATTGAGAATGGGGGCGTGGATGCATAAGCCGATCAAGTCGCTGTTGCCGCCCAACACCACGCCGCAGGAACGCGCCCTCGAAGCCACTACGGCGCGGATCTCGGACGTGCCGGTGCCGTTGCGTCAGCTTTATCACCCCGACACTTGCCCGATCAATGTATTGCCGTGGCTGGCATGGCAACTCGCCATCGATAGCTGGAAACCGTACTGGAGCGAAGAAGTCCGCCGCGCCCGGGTGCGTAGCGCCATCGCCATCCATCGCAAAAAAGGCACTGCCAAATCGGTCAGAGACGTCGTCGCCACTTTCGGTGGCGCGATCCTGTTGCAGGAGTGGTGGCAGAAGACCCCGATGGGCGCGCCGCATACGTTCGATCTGCTGATGACCTTAACTGGCGCAGGCGGCAAAACAGCCACCGCCGCCTTTGTTGACGACGTGATTGCCGAGGTCCGGCGCACCAAGCCGATCCGCAGCCATTTCACGTTCATACAAGGCCTCCACACCAACGCCGCAATCGCCGTGGTGAGCGCCATGCGCCCGGTGATTGCCGCCCGTCTCAACCTTACCGAAGCCTGATTAACTATGCCCGGATTCCAGATCATCACTACCAACGCAGGCCGTGCCGCACTCATCAATGCCGAACACAACGGCACAGCGCCATTGACCATCAGCGAGATCGGCCTGACCGCTGCCGTCTTTACGGCCAACGCCGATATGACCGACTTACCCGGCGAATTCAAACGCATCAATACTCTCTCTGGCGAAGTCGTGGCCGCCGACACCATCCACGTCACTATCCGCGACGATGGCACGGATACCTACACCGTGCGCGGTATCGGTTACTGGCTCAGCAACGGCGTGTTACTTGGCATCTATAGTCAGCCGGAAGCTATTTTGGAGAAATCTGGGCAATCGATGCTGCTGTTGTCAGCGGACACGATATTGACCACGCTCGATGTCGCCAGTCTGACGTTTGGCAATGCTAACTTTACCAATCCACCGGCGACTATCGAACGTCAGGGTGTGGTCGAACTGGCGACGTTTGAAGAAACCGTGGCCGGCACAGATCCCACCCGCGCCGTCACCCCAGCCGGACTGACGCCAGCGCTGGCGCACAGTATTGCCGCGCATAAAAACGAAGATGATCCGCACACCCAATACCTGACATCCGCGCGTGGCAACGCCCTGTATTTCCGCATGCTCGACCCCTACACTAACAGCGACACCGATTGCGACACGCTGCTCGATACGGGCGTGCGCGAAGTTTCCGTTGCCAACGACCGCGGCAATCTTGACCACACGCATTTGCCAACGGGCTGCAATGGCTACGGCACGTTGATGACGGTCGTGGGCAGGTCTTTTGTGCGTCAGGTCTACAGCGACGACGGTATCGGACAAAGAACCTGGGAGCGCACCGGCTTTCTCGGTCAAACACCGCCATTCAAAAACCGCGTATGGAAACTTGCATGGGATAGTGCCACCTTCGATCCTGCCAGCAAGCAAGATACGCTCGGCTACACGCCAGCACAGGCAGCAGTAACGGGCATTAATGGCGTTGCTGTGTCGGACATGCGTGAGAACAATGACATTCCCAAAGACCGCGCCGCCGGGATCTATTTTGATTTCAAAAATAATACAACCAGTGCCTTGTCCGACGGCGGCGACACACACGGCATCATCACCTTTCGACAATTCGGCAACGGCTCAGATTTCTCCGGCGGTCCGGCGCATCAACTCGGGTTTACGATCAACGGCAATCTTTACTATCGCAACGGTGCAGGTGAGGCGTGGGGTGCGTGGCAAAAGATGTATCACGCTGGCAATTTTGATCCTGCCGACAAAATCAGTGGCAGTGCCGGTATCCGCTTGGATTGGAGTGGACGTGACGGCCAACCGACATGGGTGTACGGCGGCAACGACGACCCCGCCGCTAGTGCCTTGTATAACCCTAAAAGCTTTCACGTCAGCTATGCCGACAGCGCAGCCAAGGCAACCAATGCCACCAACGCGGGAGTTGCGCAAACGGTTATCAACGGAGCCGATCACATGCAATTCGATTGGTCAGACCCCGGTGGACAGACGCTTTACGTCTGGGGCAGTGATGGTGCGGCGCGGGCGCGGTTATCTATGGTCGGCAATTTGCGGGTCGGCTACGCCAATCAAGCAGGCTCCGCGCCTGCCGATGGTGGTACAGCCAGTTACGCCCATCAACTTGCAGGACCGGGCTTACAGGACGGCAGCATCGGCTCGTACCGCCTCAACAAAAATCACAATTCATCGGAGGTTGGCGGTACCTGGCAAATACGTGGCTGGACCTATGACTATGGCTCCGGCGGCGACGGCAATCCAGGTACACGTACAACTTTATGGCAAAGGGTCGGATGATGGCAACGCTAAAAAAATCTATTCCTAAAAATGCAGCACCAAAGATAGTCCCGCCACTAAGCTCTGCGCCAGTGATCCCCTTGGTGAATTTTGCCTATTCGGACGTGCGCTATTTGCTACGCCAAGCTAACGGGATTCAGTGCGAAGTTAAATTCAACGCGAATCAAACCTACTGGTCATTTCTCGCCACGCCCGATGACGTCGAAGCGCACGGACGCGCCATTTACGCCGAATGCAACGCAGGCCGCTGGGGCCCTGTGTCGGACTATTTTCCGAGCGAGGCCGAGTTATGTGCTGTAGCCAAAGAGCGCATCGCGCTTGGTCTGTACCACGCCAATATCGCGGTCACCAAATATCAAGATCGCGTCGATATCGATGACGCCACCGACGCCGATCTTGCCTTACTCAGCGCTTGGAAAAAATACCGCGTCAGTCTCAACCGCCTGACCGAACAACCCGACTATCCGCATCGCCTGACCTGGCCTGTCAGCCCCGAAACAAGCATCCCTTAATTCACCATCACATTCACAGGAGTCAACATGGCAGACGATTACCACCACGGCGTGCGCGTGCTTGAAATCAACAACGGCACGCGCCCCATACGCACCATTAGCACCGCTGTCATCGGCTTGGTTGCCACAGCCGACGACGCCGATCCGATCACGTTTCCGTTAGATACGCCGGTGCTACTCACCAACGTGATCGCCGCACTCGGCAAAGCGGGTAAAAAGGGCACGCTGCGTCGCACGCTTGAAGCCATCGGCGCGCAAACCAAACCGTTCACGATAGTGGTGCGTGTAGCGGAAGGCGAGAGCGAAGCCGACACCACCACCAACGTCATCGGCACGGTCACTGCCAGCGGCAAATACACTGGTATCAAAGCCTTGCTAGCGGCGCAAAGTAAGCTAGGCATCAAGCCGCGCATCCTCGGCGCGCCCGGACTCGATACCAAAGCGGTCACCAATGCGCTGGTAAGCGTAGCCCAGCAACTACGCGCCTTTGTCTACGCCTCGGCCCACGGCTGTCTGACTAAAGAAGACGCTGTCGCGTATCGCAAGGATTTCGGCCAGCGTGAGCTGATGCTGATCTAGCCGGATTTTGTGAGCTGGGATACGGCAACCGACGCCGAAGTCAGTATCTCCGCTGTCGCCTACGCACTCGGCCTGCGCGCCAAGATCGATCAAGAAATCGGTTGGCATAAAACCTTATCGAACATGCCGGTCAATGGCCCCACCGGGATTTCCAGCGACGTGTTCTGGGACTTGCAAGACCCGGCCACCGACGCCGGATATTTGAATGGCAAAGAAGTCACGACGCTGATCAACAACGGCGGCTTCCGCTTCTGGGGATCGCGCACCTGCGAAGTCCCGGAATTCTTCTTCTTTGAAAACTACACCCGCACCGCGCAAGTGCTGGCCGACACCATCGCCGAGGCGCATTTTACGTATGTCGATAAACCGCTGCATCCGTCGCTGGTCAAAGACTTAATCGAAAGCATCAATGCAAAATTCCGCGACCTCAAAGCGCAGGGTTACATCATCGACGGCAGTGCCTGGTATGACGAAGCGTTCAACAGCAAAGAGACCCTGAAGTCGGGAAAACTGGCGATTGATTACGACTACACGCCGGTCCCGCCGCTAGAAAATCTGGTCTTCCAGCAACGCATTACCGACCGCTATCTGGCTGACTTTGCCAGCCGTATTACAGCTTAAATTCACAGCGCAATTCAGGAGAAAAATATGGGCCTGCCCCGCAAACTAAAAGACTTTAATTTATTCAACGATGGCGCGTCCTACATGGGTTTAGTGCCAGAACTCACCCTGCCAAAATTGAGCCGCAAGATGGAAGAATATCGCGCCGGTGGTATGAGCGGCCCGGTCATGGTCGATATGGGCAACGAAGCTATCTCACTCGAATGGACCGCTGGCGGCCTGATCAAAGAAGCCATTGCGCAATACGCCGCCAAGTCGCACAACGCCGTGCAATTACGCTTCGCCGGAGGTTTCCAAAACGACGACACCGGCGAAGTCTCGGCGGTCGAAGTGGTGGTGCGCGGTCGCCACAAAGAGATCGATATGGGCTCAGCCAAGTCCGGCGACGACACCAGCCACAAATTCACCACCGTATGCAGTTATTACAAACTCACGATCGACAATACCGAACTGATCGAACTCGACTTCATGAACGGTATCGAGAAGGTTAGCGGTGTCAGCATCAACGACAGCCTGCGTAAAGCTATCGGTTTATAACCCACACAACAATCACATCATTCACCCAACAAGGCGCACAACATGACAACCGCAAAAAACATCCCGGCAATCCAACCCAACGACCACGTTACCGTCATTCTCGACGAACCGATCCTACGCGGCGACACCACTATCACCGAGATCCAGCTACGCAAACCAAAGGCAGGAGAACTACGCGGCGTCTCGCTAGTGGACGTCGCTAACCTCGACGTCATGGCCCTGCAAAAAGTCCTGCCACGCATCACCCAGCCAACCCTGACCACGCAAGACGTCAACAACCTCGATCTGGCCGACCTGATGGCACTCGGGGCCGAGGTGGCCTATTTTTTAGCGAAGAAAGCGGATCGGAATATGGTCTCCCCGACCGCGTAGAAAACGCGATGGCCGACATCGCCGTGGTGTTTCATTGGGCCCCGGCGGCGATGGGAGAGTTTGGTTTAAGTGAGTTAATGGACTGGCGCGAGCGTGCCAGACTGCGCAGCACTACGGAGTAAGAATGGCAGACCTGAGACTACAAGTCATCATGACAGCACTGGACAAGGTCACCGGTCCGCTCAAAAAAATACGCGGTGCAGCCACGCCTACATCGCAAGCATTGAAGGCCACCAGCGACCGTTTAAAAGAACTCAACAAGCAGCAAGGAGCCGCCGGAAAGTTTCGGGAACTACACGCCGGATTAAGTACCACCTCGGACAAATTAAAGGCTGCGCAAACCAAGGTGAACGACCTCGCTAAAGAGATTAAAGCAACCGCCAATCCCACCAAAGAAATGACCAGAAATTTCGAGAGCGCAAAAAATGCAGCCAAGAAACTGCAAGCGCAATTCAGTAGCGACCGTATCAAATTGCAAGGTCTGCGTGACGAGATGGCAAAGGCAGGGATTCAAACCGGCGCACTACGCGGGGCCATCGCCAACGCCGGGAACAGCAGCGCCAACTTCGCCCGACATCAGCGCCAGTTACGCACCGACATCGCGGCCACCACGGCCAGAATGGAACAACAAAAAAACCAATTAGTCGCGGTCGCCCGTCAGCAAGAACGCATGGCAAAGGTACGCGCCAAGTTTGACAAAAGCCGTGACTTCGCAGGCAAGGCCGCAACCGTCGGCGCAACCAGCGGTATGCTGGGCGGCGGCATCTTAATGGGAGCCAGAAAGACCCTCATGCCCGGGGTTGATTTCGATGCGGCAATGTCGCGTGTGCAGGCATTAAGCCGTCTGGATAAAGAGTCAGCGGACTTCAAACAACTACGCCAACAAGCGCGAGACCTTGGAGCGAATACCAGTTTCACCGCCACCGAAGCCGCGCAAGGACAAGGCTATCTGGCGATGGCGGGATTCAAACCGGAAGCCATTTTGCAATCCATGCCGACCATGCTATCGGTGGCAAAAGCAGGCGGCACTGACCTTGCACGTACCGCCGATATTTCGTCCGACATCCTGACCAGCTTTGGCTTAGAGGCCGATCAGATGGGCCGCGTCGGTGATGTATTGACGATGACCTTCACCACCGCCAACACCAATCTCGAAATGCTGGGCGACACCATGAAATATGTCGGCCCGATTGCCAAAGCGGCTGGCATGTCGCTGGAGCAAGCATCGGCCATGGCTGGACTATTAGGCAATGCCGGGATCAAAAGCAGTCAGGCCGGAACCACCTTGCGCTCGATGACGCTACGACTGGCGGCGCCCACCGGCAAGGCCGCCAAAGCGCTCAACGAATTAGGCATCGCCTCACGTGACCTAAAAGGGGACGTGCGCGATATCCCCGGTATCTTGCGCGATGTCGCCGTCGCCACCAACAACATCGGCAGCGGTGAACGTCTGGACTTCATCAAAAAAATCTTCGGTGAAGAACCCGCCGCCGGGATGGCCCAGCTCATCGAAACACAAGGCGTCGAAGGGATCGAACAATACGTCGCCATCATCAAAAACTCCCAAGGTATCGCCGACAAGACTGCCAGGATCATGGACGACAATCTGTTAGGCGATATGCTGAAATTGAAATCTGCATGGCAAGACGTTGGCCTCACTCTCAACGATTCTCTCAACAAACCGTTACGCACACTGACCACTCGCATCACCGACGTCCTCGGCGCGGTCAGCATGTGGATGCAAAACAATCCAGAGCTGAGCGCGACCGTGTTGAAGGTTGCGCTGGGCGTTGGTGCATTGCTGGCCGTGATGGGGACATTAACGCTGGCGCTGGCGACCATCGTTGTGCCAATTGCCGCTCTCAAGATGGCGTTCGGAATCATTGCGATCAAAGGCGGTCTGTTAATACCCATTCTGCGTGGCATAGGCAGTGCAGTGGTCTGGCTGGGGCGCATGTTACTGATCGCCGGACGCGCCTTGCTCATGCATCCGATTGGGCTGACCATCACCGCCATCGCAACAGCAGTCTTTTTAATCTATCGATATTGGACGCCGATCAAGGCCTTTTTTAGTGCGCTATGGGATGGCGTGACAGCCTCCTTTAATCGTGCATGGGACGGTATCAGTACGTTTGCCGGTGGAGTATGGGCTGACCTAAAAACCGTCTTTAGCGACGGCATTCTCAGCGTTGGCGCATTGATTCTCAACTGGTCCCCGCTGGGATTGTTCTATCGTGCTTTTGCCGGAGTCATGGACTGGTTCGGGGTTGATCTGCCAGCCAAATTTACCGACTTTGGCAGCAACATCATGCACGGTCTGGTCGATGGCATTGTAAGAGGCGTCCAATGGGTCGTCTCCACCATGAAAACCGTCGCCGATAAAGTCTCGGGCGTGTTCACCCAACAAACCGAAATCAACAGCCCCAGCCGTCTATTTGCGCGCTATGGCGACTACACCATGCAAGGACTGGCAAACGGCCTGCAACGTAGCGAAGATGCGCCCATCGCGCAGGTCAGCAGTATGGCAAAACGCTTAAGCCAACTCGGTGCAGGAATCGCCATCGGCGCAGCAGCCATGCCTGCAATGGCCTTCGATACCCGGCCACCGATGACAGCGCGTGCGGCAAGCAGCGGTGTAATCGTTCAGGGGGACACTATCCAGATCACGATTCAGAGCGCGCCCGGCATGGATGCAAATACCATCGCGCAAGCGGTTGCCAAAGCACTTGATCAACGCGACCGACAAAAGGCGGCGCGGCTGCGTTCCAGTCTGCACGACTATGATTAATCGACCAGGAGCAGCACTATGATGATGGCCCTCGGCATGTTTGTCTTCAGCCTTCCCACGCTGGCTTATCAGGAGTTGCAACGTCAGACCGAGTGGAAACACGTCAGCAATTCCCGTGTCGGTGCGCGGGACGCCTTTCAATACACTGGCAAAGGCGATGACAGCATCACGCTCTCCGGCTGGATCGCGCCGGAATTGACCGGGTCGCTGTACTCGCTTGACGCGCTACGTTTGATGGCTGACACCGGCAAGTCGTGGATCTTGATTCAGGGTAGCGGGCGCATTTATGGCTCTTACATCATCACCAGCATGAGTGAAGGCAAGTCGCACCTCGGCAATAACGGCGCTCCGGCGAAGGTTGAGTTCTCCATCAGCCTGAAATGTACCGACGACAGCGTGCTTCATTCACTGCAAAACCTCGGGAACATCGGCAACCTGCGCGACATGCTTAATCTCGAAGGGCTGGCGAATAATCTGAATGCGGTTAATGGTGTCGTCGGTAGTGTGATCGACGGCATTGGCAAGCTATGACCTCCCGTACCCCAGATTTCCGCGTGACGTTAGACGGTCGTGACCTGACGGCCATCATCCGCCCACGCTTGATCAGCCTGACGCTGACCGAATGTCGGGGCGAGGAGGCCGACCAGCTCGATCTGGCGCTGGACGACACTGACGGCCAACTCGCTATCCCGTCCAAAGGTGCAAAAATCCATCTGCATATTGGCTGGCGTGATAGTGGCCTCGTCGATAAAGGGTCTTTTACGGTCGATGAAGTCGAGCACTCGGGCGCACCCGATACCATCACGTTACGCGCCCGTGCCGCCAATCTGATTGACACCTTCCGCCAGTTGCAAGACCACAGCCCACACAACACTACACTCGGCGCAATCATTGAGCGCATCGCCTTCGAGCATCAACTGATGGCTGGTATCAGCGCCCCCTTGCGTGACGTCGTTATCAAACACATCGACCAGACCCGCGAGAGCAATGCCGCTTTTCTGCGTCGCCTCGGCAAAAAGTACGACGCCGTGGCCACTGTCAAAAACGATACTTTATTGTTCATGCCCATCAATCAAAGCAGTACCGTCAGCGGCAAAGCATTACCGGCCATCCATATCACGCGCAGTTTAGGCGATGGTCACCGCTACCACAGTGCCGAGCGCGATAGCTACAGCGGTGTACGTGTCTTCTGGTACGACGCCCAACGCGCCCGCCGTCGCAGCGTGATCGCCGGGGTCGCAGGCAACAGCAAGTGCCTGAAAACTACCTTCGCTACCGAAGCAGATGCGCGCACCACGGCCATCGCCGAATGGCAACGCATCCAGCGCGGGGTCTCATCCTTCGCGCTCAATCTCGCGCTAGGCGACCCCAACCTGATCGCCCAATCGCCGGTCATCGTCAGCGGTTTTAAAGCGCAAATTGACGCCACCGAATGGCTGATCGTCAAAGTTGCCAGCAGCATCGGCAGCAGCGGCTATACCCAGCAGATTGAACTGGAGATGAAGATGGAAGCGGCGGACGCCGAGCGGGAGGTGGAGACAGATCAGGATGAGGGCGTGACTGGCGTGAGTGCTGTCTGGAAGGATAAGGCTAGTAAAAAATCTGGCGAGGTATTTGCCGGGAGCGACCACAATCTGAAGAGGCTGCAACACGTTTATGCCAGCAAGCAAAGCGGACAACGTGCGGTCAATGCTGCGTGGAGGACGATTGTAGATAATCGGAAGATTATCGAAGAAAATAATGATGGTGCTTGAGTTACTGCCGACGTTACAAAGCACACAGCAATAGCTCATGAACGATCATTCTCACTTGACCATCTATTTTTACGTATATACAATAATCTAATGCAGATTTCTTACGATACAGATAAAAACAAACGCAACATCACCGAACGTGGGCTGTCATTTGACTTGGTAAGCAATCTGGACTGGTCCAATGCCCGCATCATCGAGGACACGCGCAAAGACTATGGAGAGTGTCGATTCCGGGTGTTTGCTTATCTCGAAGAACGCTTAATGGTATTGGTTTTACGCAACGCGATAAAGCTATCCATGTGATCAGTTTCCGTAAAGCAAATCCAAGAGAGGTAAAAAATCATGGTTAAGAAAATAGTCAATCCTGAATATATTAGCGAAGACAACCCAGAGTGGACTGTGGAAGACTTTGCAAACTCGCGTCCCGCGAAAGATGTTTTGCCTGAGCTGTTTGGCGAAAAAATTGCCGCCGAAATGTTGAAACCGAAACGCGGTCGTCCACTATCTGCGAATAAAAAAGAGTCTATTGCGATTCGACTTGATGCGGACGTATTGGCTGCGCTTAAGGCATCGGGGGATGGCTGGCAAACGCGCATAAATGATGCATTGCGTGCTTTGTTTATTGGTCGTTGAAAGTTACACGCATAATCTGATTTAAACGATCCATCAACATTTAAACGTGCTTTCATAGGACGACCTAAACAGCGATGAAAAATCACTTACCCTTGACTGACAAAGAAGGTGAAGTCCGCGAGCTAGCGGCGGAAGATTTTGCACGATTCAAACCGGTAGCGGAGGTGCTACCTGATGCGTTATTGGAGAAGCTAGGTGTGAGTCAGAAAATCAAGCGCTTAAAAACAAAAGGCCAGCAATTACGCTGACCTTTTGAGCGGCCACTAAGTGATTCTGTAGTGACCTCGTGGGCTATGCCCGAACGAAACATCTCATGCATTAATTATTTTGTCAAAGAGCGGCAATTAAGGCTATACGACGTATTATTACTAACGTTATCGATTTCGATCAGCCCCCAGCCATTTGAAGATTTTCAACTAATTCATCTTTTGACCAATTCGATAAAGAGTCCCGTCGCAGATTCAGATTCTTAAGCATAAAATCATTCGATATTTCAAATCTGTCTAGCAATGTGTACCAATTAAGTACATAGCGTTTCATTCTATCGTCGTCACTAACTAAGCCCATTTCTCCTTTAGGAATCTGGCTTTTCATACGGCTGGCAATTTCAGTATCAGTAGATGAAATTTTTCTACCGATCAAGATCAATTCGAAGTGCATTAGCTCACTATTAAATTCAGGATGTCTTTTTATGATGTCTGCGTAGTCATCTAGTTGCCTTAAATGTTTCTTATTTAATGCGATGCCAGGGCGTTTAATTTCAATAATGATGCAGCGATATTTTTGTTCTCCAAATGAATCGTGCGTAAGAATTTTTCTTGCAAGGAAAAGGTCTGTTTGTCTTTTGGCACCTTCAATAGTCGCTCCACCCTCAACGTCACCATCCTCGATCGTATCTATCCCGCTTATACCGTCCCACAGGTCTTTGGCGATCTTCGTAAACGTGTCCTCCTCAGCACCGATTGTTTCGTACCGATGACCGAACAACCATGTGTTGCTCTCAATGATTTTTTGAAGATCAGGAGTTTCTAATACGTCTTTGAAATGGACGTTCATCAATTCACGAAGTTTATTCACTGCCGATTGACGTTGCCGTAAGACCTCAATCGTACTGACTATATTTTCTAGCTGGGTCGTTTTCAATTGCATCTCCAAGAGGTCGAGAGAATTTTTATCTAAGTCTAAAACGCTATCCAAAATTTCGAAAATGGCGTCATTTTCGTTTGAGACGGCTATTCTATCCAACAGTCTAATGATTACTTTTCTTTGTTTTTTATTCAGCGAGTTAAAGACCGTTGGATCAGCGGTATAGATTGATTTAACAATTATCTTTGTATTAATCAATCGGTATGCTGCTTGTCCTGCTTCAACACCCTTGTATTCTGGAAATATTCCATCAGTAACGTATTTTTCGATTTCAGCATCAACGAACTGCCTGAGAAAATCCTCATAGACACGCTGAGCAAAGTCGTTGACTGATCTAATTAATTTTTTCCACTCATCCGAATCCGTAGTGTGTGTTGGCGCTGTAAATAAATTTACACCCTCTACAGAAAAATCGTCAGCCCATGAGGATTGAATATAAATACTAGTAAAGAAATTCGCTTTTTGATTAAAACTGCTTAATTGCTTGTGTACCGTATTTCCCGCGCCGTTTAGAAGATACGTGAAAGATTTTTCTGATGAAGGTTTTTCGAACCAACGAATAATTTTTACGTTAAAAATCACTGTATCTATCGTGACTTTTTCTTCATGGATTTCATGACCTGGGACAGTCACATTGTTGCCATTGATCCGAATTATTCGGTCAGGATTTAGTGCAAGATACCAGCCAAATTCTGTTGAAAAATATTCATGGAGCTTATCTAAGGCTGGTAAGTTTTCATGAAAGTTAGATAACTCAATAAAAGTGCCTTTCGTGCAATCTCTGAGTGCGTTATGCTGATATTGGGCATCAATTTTCTTTGCAGAATAATGCTTTATATTAGTGCCTTCAATCTTGATTTTCGCATGACCTTTCAGGGATTTTGTGTGCCACGTTGCCTCATGACATGTTCGGTGAAATGCTAGCCGCCCTCGTCCGTGTGAACCGTGTTGCCCAGCGTCTTCTTTCTTGTGTGAGTCATTAAATTTTCCGAAATTATCCTTCATATTTTCGAAATCAATTCCATCGCCATTGTCATGGACATAGACCGAATCGATAAAATCCATTTTATTGTCACGTATTCCGATATCGACGATGGAAGCATTTGCATCTAGTCCGTTCCAAGCGAGTTCGAAAATCGCGGCACACGGCTCAATGTTTTTGAAATGCTTCTTAATTCCCTCGTCACTAATCTCGGCTATACCAGAAAGATCGATTTCGGACATGTGGCTCCCGCTCGTTAATTTAAATGTTGTGCTAGATACGAGTAGCATCAGTTGTACATGCTAGCCTTTCCGTGTACTTAGCGAGCACAAACCATACCATTACGAAAACACTGCCTACAATGCAAGTCTCGCCCAAAAATCGCCTTACGCAGCTGTTTGGAATTCATCTATTAGCGTGATTTTATTGGCGTCTTGGTACCGATTACTTTGAGTATGCCCTGCAAGTTGGCTCTATCGCGCATATCGAGTCCTCGATAGCCGGATAGTAATTCCATCTCTTCTGGTGTGAGAGCAGTCGCTGAACGCTGTCCTGTCAGAACATATTGGACATCGCCACCTGCCACTGAAAATGCCTCAAGTGCATCGCCACCTGGTGCTGCTTGACCGCGCTCATACTTGCTGGACATCTCCCTACGGACACCCATCTGATCGGCCATTTCTTGTTGAGTAAATCCGAGACGATCCCGCTCTTCGCGTAGACGCTCACCGCAGCTAGTATTAAAAGACACAATATATCCTTGACTTTGCGTATTTGAATGCACATAATTACACCATCCCTAGCGAGCACAAATCATACCATTATGAAAACAACATCTACTGCCCAACGCTCACCCAAAAACAGCCTTACGCAACCACTCGGCATACGCCTAAAGCCAGAAGAACAGGCACTCGTCGAACAGTATGCTGCCGACGAATATTTGTCTCGCGCGTCATTCCTGCGTCGCATGGTACTGCGCGGTTTGCAACAGTACCAGCGTGAACTTGCAAGCAATTCCTAAACAGATCAGAGGTCACGATGAATAAGATAAAGCTTACAGATATATCTGCCCATCAGCACACAAATCTTATTGCGGGGCAATCATGAAGCGCCCCATGCAGATCGAACAAGCGTTGCGTAGTGCCTTGACTGGCCCGGGTCGCCAGAATGTGCAAAAACGGGTGGGCTGGGACGATTCGCAGGTTAGTCGTTTTCTCAATGGCGGTCAGGGGGTTGTGATCGACAAACTTGATGTATTGGTGGCCGCTGTTGGCTTTGTGATGGTAACCGGGAAGTATCTCGATGCGATGTCTACGTTGGGTGAGGTTGGCATGCATTGCGAGTGTGCGCGGCAGGGGCAGGGCGAATGTTCTCGCCAGGTAGGACCGTAAATAATTGTAGGTAGTCATTGTTACCGGCGTCAGGGCCGATTGTGTAACAAGTTAAGAGAATCACCAAGATGAGAAACATTGGACTATGTTGCCCCCATTGCGAGAGCACGCCACGCGCTGTTAAAAGCCGGGTGCTGTCTTCATTGATGAAGGAGATTACCTATATGTGCCGCAACCCGGACTGTGGTTATGTGTTTGTCGCCAGGTTGGAAATTGCGCGCACGTTGTCGGTCTCGTCTATTCCAAAGCCTGAGTTGAAGGTGCCGCTGTCGCAGCATATTAACTGGACGGCGATTCATCAATTGAGCTTGAATTTGAGTGTTGTATGAGGTGCCGTTATTCGGCGTAGTGGATTTTTTACAAATAATTTATAAAGGAAATTATATGGTTGGCATATCCCACGATGAAGAAGCGTATTTGATTGGCCAACAAAACGGTGTCTGTTTCCCAAAAATCTGCCCGTGTGGTGCAGGCAGACTTTTGGATGTTACCGAGATATTTGGTGGTAAAGAAATTTTTGTTATGTGCTCTGCGATTCAGCAGACGCAATCGTGCCGTCTATCAGGTGTCGTGCCAATTTCAACGCTTGAATCTGTACTACATCAACCGACTGCCCTACGTTTGGAAGAAGAAGCGTGAAATGCATCCGTTGACCAACGTTCATATTAAATTCAAGTGTCGTTAGCAATTGACCAGTCTCTGTATTTTGTACGGTTAATGCTGGATTCAATAATGTCATCAGTAATTCCTTTGTCGTTAATTGATGTGTGGAAGCTGAAATTTAACATACTGGAATTGGTTCAAAAAAAATGCATCCTTACCTCATCCGATGAATCTGAATTTAACTGCAACCGGAGGCTGTACATGACACATCACCCTATTCTCGCCCCGCCGATTCTACGGTCTAAGTAATCCTCTCCCCCCGTTGTGTTTTGTCATGCCTGTTATCAGGCGTGCTGGTTTTGTACGTCCTCACATAAGGAAATCACATGCAACCGTATAGCGCTAAACAGATGGTTCACCCTTTACCCAGCCCGTCAGGTCAGCGTATGGCCTGGCAACACCGACGGCGTCTTGTCGCTTGCAAGAGGGCCTGTAAGGTCTTTGGATCGGGGTTGCTGTGTGGCTTTGTGTTGTGCGCGCCGGCACTTGCGGTGGCGCTTGGTTGGGTGGGGGATTAATGCCATGAAACCAGCAGCTGATAAAAAAACTTTCTCCGTCTGCATCAAGCCTGATCCTGATCACTCACGCAAACGGCGCACAAAGTCGGCCAGCCAACGCTTGCGCGAGTATCGCCAGCGCAAGAAATTCAATTTCTTACATTCCGTCACCAGTCATGAAAAATCGTCATGACCGCGCCCATCGTGAGTCAGGCCGATCTGTGTCATGTGCATGCGGCGATGGGGATTACCGTGCCGCTTGATCAGGTGTCGCCGTTGTTGTTGACGACACTAATGGCGGTGGCGCGTGCCTGGAAGAAGAGGCCGCCTCGGCAGGCTGTTGATTTAAAACGCCGTGCGGCTGGCGATAACGACTATTTTTTACCAGAGGAGAACTACCATGCAGCAGACTGAAAATTCCATACTCGTGTTTGAAAATACCGAGTTCGATGTTGTTGATCTACGCAATATTCCGTGGTTAAGGTGTCCCCAGATCGGGGACGCCTTAGGGTACGAAAAAGGCAGAATCTCTGTTCATAAATTATATGAAGCAAACGCCGACGAGTTCACCGAAGAAATGACACAGATCATCGAACTCGATACAGCCGGTGGCCGTCAACCCGTGCGCATTTTCAGCCCTCGCGGCTGCTATCTGATCGGCATGTTGTCCCGCACAGAAAAATCCAAAGCATTCCGTCAATGGGTGCTTGATGTCCTGGAGGGTCGCCAGCCACCGCGCCAGAGTATCTGTATGACGGTGCCGCAACAATTAGCGGCCTTGCGTTATCGCGGCACGTTAATCAACGAGCTGGCGAGTACGCGCACGCAGGGCGTGGCGGTGGAGTTGTATGCCAATTTGCGCCACGTCTCGCGCTTGCTGGCGATGCCGATTTCTGCTCTTGATACGCTGGTGCCGGCGTTGCGGCAGGGATCGCTGGAAGTGACTGCTTAGCACACCACGCCTTGTCTTAACCTGCTGTGCCTTATTGATTGCTGATGATGATTCCCTCTTTACACGCTGACATTCTTACCCGCTTTTCTGAATTTAATTTCAAGCAGGAGCAGAGTGGTTATTTGCGCGGTGGCGTTTGTCCCCAGTGCCAGAAAAAAGAGTTGTACGCCCACGCTGATCATCCGTGGGTAGTGCGCTGTGGCCGCTTAAATAATTGCGGCTGGGAGGGCCACGTTAAAGAGTTGTATCCGGAGTTGTTTGATGACTGGAGCAAGCGGTATCAGACGCCGGAGGCTTCTCCCCATGCAGCGGCAGACGCGTATATGCAGCATGGGCGTGGCTTTAGTTTGGCACGGGTGCAGGGGCTGTATCGGCAGGAAAGTTACTTCGATAAGGATTTGAGTATGGGTAGCGCGACGGTGCGCTTTGCGGTGGCGGAGGGGTATTGGGAGCGCCTGATCGATAAGCCGCAACGGTTTGGTAAGAAGAAGGCGCGCTTTAGTTATGGGGCGAGTTATCAGGGCAAGTTCTGGTCGCATCCTGGGCATAGTTTGCAGACGGTGAAAGAGCTGTGGATTGTGGAGGGTATTTTTGATGCGATCGCGCTTGAGCATCACGACATAGCAGCGGTATCGATCATGAGTTGCAACAATTATCCATTGCAGTCGTTGCAGGATTTGCGCGATGCACGTGGGGACCAGAAGTGTCGTTTGGTGTGGGCGTTGGATGGGGATGCTGCTGGCCGTAGCTTTACGGTCAAACATGTGAAGCGGGCGCGGGAGGCGGGCTGGGAGTGTACTGCCGCTCAGATTCCACAGGGCGGCAAGACTAAGCTGGATTGGAACGATTTGCATCAGCGCGATAAGCTGACGCCCGGTGATATCGACGATTACCGCTATCACGGGGCGTTGCTGATGGCGGCTAGTGCGAGCGAAAAGGCGTTGCTGATCTATGGCAAGGAAAGCAAGCTGGAATTTGACCTGGCGTTTCGCCATCGTTTGTTCTGGTTTGATCTGAATTTGTCTGAGTATAACAAGCAGATGGACCAGCTCGATAAGGATGACGATGCCAATATGTTGTCGGAGGCGGCTAAGCGCGAGAAGGCGTTGTCTGCCTCGCACAGTATTCGCCCGATTGCGAATTGCCATCCGACGGCGCTGTATTACCAAAAGAATGAGATCACGGATGAGGCCTGGTATTACTTTCGGGTGGATTTTCCGCATGACGGGGCGTCGATCAAGAATACGTTTACCAGCGCGCAGATTGCTAGCGCGGCGGAGTTTAAGAAGCGGCTGTTGGGGATTGCGCCGGGTGCGATGTTTAGCGGCACCAGCGGCATGCTGGACCGGATGATGGAGCGCGATTTGTTTCATATCAAACGGGTGGAGACGATTGATTTTGAGGGATATAGCAAGGAGTACGGGTGCTATGTGTTGGACGATGTGGCGGTCAAGGATGGCGTGCTGCATGAGGTCAATGGTGAGGATTTTTATGATTTGGGCCGGGTGGCGGTGAAGTCGTTGAACCGGTCGGTGACGCTGGCTATCAATCGCGATCCGGAGGGGTATACGAGTGAGTGGGTGGGTCTGCTGTGGCAGGCGTTTGGGGCGAAGGGGATGGTGGCGCTGACGTTTTGGTTTGGGACGCTGTTTGCTGAGCAAATTCGGGCTGCGCAAAGTTCTTATCCGTTTTTGGAAGTGGTTGGTAAGGCGGGGGCTGGTAAGTCAACGCTGATTGAGTTTTTGTGGAAATTGTTTGGACGCAATGGCTACGAAGGTTTTGATCCGAGCAAGTCGAGTCTGGCGGCGCGGGCGCGGAATTTTTCGCAGGTGTCGGGCTTGCCGGTGGTGCTCATTGAGTCGGACCGCGAGCGCATGGATGGCGAGAAGAGCCACGTTAAATCTTTCGATTGGGATGAGCTGAAGACGGCCTATAACGGGCGCTCGACCCGGGCGCGGGGGATGAATACGGGCGGCAATGAAACCTACGAGCCACCTTTTCGTGGGGCGATTGTGATTTCACAGAATAATCCGGTGAATGCGTCGGAGGCAATTTTGTCGCGGATCGTGCATTTGTATTTTGACTTGACGACGCAAACGCCGGAGTCGGGCGAGGCGGCGGATGCGTTGAAGTTTATGCCGGGGGCGAACGTGTCGGGCTTTATTCTGGCGGCGACCAAGCGCGAGAAGAAGATCATGGAGACGGTGGCTGAGCGCACGGCGGTGTATCTGAAAGAGTTGCGTATGCGGCCTGAGATTAAGATGCCGCGTCTGGTGGAAACCCACGCGCAGATGCTGGCGCTGACCGATGCGCTGGGGCTGGTGATCAAGTTGACACCGGAGCAGCACAAGGCGATGCGCGAACAAATCATTGTGATGGCCGGTGAGCGCCAATTGGTGATCAATGACGATCATCCGCTGGTACAGGATTTTTGGGAGGCGTTTGACTATCTCGATAGTAACGATCTGCACCGCCTGAATCATTCCCGCGATCCACAATTGATCGCGGTCAATCTGAACCATTTTGTACAAATCGCGGCCGAACGCCGCCAGCAGATTCCGGTCATCGGTGACCTTAAAAAAGTGCTGCGCACTAGCCGCCGCCGGAAATTTATCGACGTGCGGGTGGTTAATAGCCAGATCCGTGCACGCGATAACGCTATTGCCAGCACGGCGATTAAGTGCTGGGTATTTCAGAACGACAAACCGACTAGTTAACCTATGGAGAACTGTATGACGCATTTAATTAAACGTGTCGCATTACTGGCACAAGAATTGGCTATCGACCCTGAGAACATCGGGACCATGAGCATTGACGAGGGGGTGGCTGCGGCATTGCTGCACGGACGGCTTGATTTGCTGTCGGCGCGATTTGATCATCCGCTGGACGCGATTGCGCAATTGGATGAGCCGTGGCTTGAGGCGGTGCTTGAGGCGCATCGGATTGGGTGGAGGTAACTAGGTAGTTTATTTAATAGTCGTTTATCAGACGAGAAGAAGAAAAGTTTCTCAAATTCAATATGCTACGCTATCAGACCATCGCAAAATTTTCAGCCGAATCGGGTTATACGGAAGATGCTATCAATAGCAAAATCCGTGACGGCGTTTGGCTGGAAGGGTCTGTCTGGACCAAGGCACCGGATGGGAGGCGGTTGATTGATGTTGAGGGATATTACCAATGGGTAGAGAAGGCACGGGCGTCAAAGCTGCAAGCAAAACGTCAATTGAAATCACCTTTGCCTATCGTGGCAAGCGCTGCCGCGAACGTATCAAACTCGCCCCCACCGCTCCAAATATAAAGCGTGCTTTCCAGCATCGCGCCGCTATCCTTGATGCGATTCAAAAAGGCACTTTTGATTATAGGGTGACGTTTCCGGACAGTAAAAATGTGGTGCATTTTGTGGAGCGACAAGGTGAAATCATCACCGTGACCGCCTATCTTGACGATTGGCTGGAACGGCAACGGGCGCATTTAAAAGCATCGAGCTATAGCGGCTATCTAAAAATCGTCAATCACCATTTGATTCCTGCATTTGGAAAATTGTTGCTGTGTGATCTTAAGCGGGTACAGATCAAAAACTGGTGCGCAACGCTGACTATCAGCAACAAGGCGATTAAAAACCGCTTATCTGTTTTGCGTGCTGCGCTGGGGGAGGCAATGCAGGATGATTTGATCGACAACAATCCGCTGTATGGATGGCAATGGAAGAGTAAAGAAGCGCCGGACAAAGTCGATGACGTTGATCCCTTTACGGCCGAAGAACAAACACGCATCCTTGAGCAATTATGTGGACAGGAACGTCATCTTTTTCAGTTTGCGTTTTGGTCCGGCATGCGCACCTCTGAACTCATCGGCATTGAGTGGGGTGACGTTGATTGGCATCGCGGAACCATCCAGGTCCGCCGTGCGCTGACGACTGCTGCAATTCAAATAAAAAGCACCGGCGAAACGCCAAAAACCTCGGCTGGCAAACGTGAAGTAAAACTTCTGGCACCGGCGATTGAGGCGCTGTTGGCTCAGAAAGCGTACACCTTCATTGCCGGTGAGCACATTTTTAATAATCCGCGCACTAATGCGCGTTGGGGCGGCGATCAGGTCATCCGTGGTGCCTGGAAGCGTGCGGTGCTGTTGAGTAAGGTGCGTTACCGTCGTCCGTATCAGACGCGCCATACCTATGCCAGCATGATGCTGACCGCTGATGAGTCGCCGATGTGGGTGGCGCAGCAGATGGGGCATAAGGATTGGACGATGATTGCTAAGGTTTATGGGCGGTGGATTCGGGATGCTCGGCCTGAGGCTGGGGGAGGGCGGTGGCTATGTTTGCGGGGGGTGGTGAATCAATGCCAGGACAGAAAAAAAATACAATTAGCCATCGGTAATTTTTCATCGCGTTTTCGAAGCCCGAAAGCTCAACGCTGGGCCTCAAATTGTTGTACCCCTCGATTTAGAAATTTACCGACCGATTCAATCATGGCCATTAAGCCGATGGAGTAGATTTGCTGGGCCGTTTTCAACGTAACAAGATTGATCGCCGGACTAAGCACCCCATGCTTAACCGAATCGCAAAGAAGGCGCAAAGCCTGTGTTGGCTGGCCACGCTCGAGTGCCTCTCTGACCAGATCGTGTAACTGCTTGTTGAACATTGCATCACCGTATCTGGAAGGATCAAGCTCAAGTCGATCCAAGGCGGTAAGTTTTGCAAAGGTTAGCCCTGAGGCCGGATCAATCATTGTACCGACACGGGGAGAATGGTTTTTGCTCTCAACCCATTCTTCAGAACCAAACATTCGGCACATGACAAAGACTTTTTGCAGCCAACAAACAGCTGAGAGCGACGATCTTGGCTCTTGTTCATAGTAATACTGGAACTCCCCATAGACTTGATTCGCCATTGTTTGTGCCAGTAGCCCCTTTGAGTCGGCAAGCCCAGGATCCTCACATACCTTACCTTGCTCCAAAATCAGCAAAGCCAAGGCATGATTCAGATTGGAAAAAGCCTCAGACAATTTAAATATCGACTGATGCAGTTTCAAGAACCATTCCTCAGATTGAAGATCGATCTTAGCGCTTTCCATAATTAACCTAAAGTGGTTCGTCCATGTGAGTGTATCGTAGCTTAAAAATGGATGAAAAAGCTGGCAAAAAAGCTGTCATTTGAATGCCAATATCATCCTATTTAGCCCTATCGATCGCCCAATAAAAAACGCGTAAGTCTTTGGAATCAAAGGCTTACGCGTTATGTTTTGGCGGAGAAAGGGGGATTCGAACCCCCGGTAGGCTATGAACCTACACACGCTTTCCAGGCGTGCGACTTAAACCACTCATCCATCTCTCCTGTACTACTGCTCTTCACTTAACTGAGCTTGATTTTCTGAGTCTGGTTTTTGCGAAGCCGCAGATTATAACAATATTTTCAATCACTTGGTTGGTTTTCATGGTGACTAATGATGGTTGCCGCTATCTTATATTCATAGACTCGCGAAGTTTGGATAGTTTCACTTCCCCGTAAGATTGACAGTGCCTCCGGAAACAACACTTTAGGGCGAGAAATGTAGGACCTCCCTCATAAAGTGTTGTTGGTAGATTGTTATTGCGCCTCTTTCAGCTGGTCTAAAATTGCGGGATTTTCCAAGGTTGAAATATCTTGCGTAATCTCTTCCCCTTTGGCCAGAATTCTTAATAGGCGACGCATAATCTTGCCGGATCGGGTTTTAGGCAAGTTGTCACCAAAGCGAATTTCCTTGGGTTTGGCGATAGGGCCGATTTCTTTGGCGACCCAGTCTCGCAATTCCTTAGCGATTTGCTTTGCTTCATCGCCGGTTGGTCGGCTGCGCTTGAGGACTACGAAGGCGCAAATTGCTTCGCCGGTGGTGTCGTCAGGCCGTCCGACTACTGCTGCTTCTGCAACCATTGGATGGGCGACCAAGGCGGATTCGATTTCCATCGTTCCCATACGATGGCCGGAAACATTCAATACATCATCGATACGGCCAGTGATGGTGAAGTAGCCAGTCTCTTTGTTACGGATTGCGCCATCGCCAGCCAGATAGAGTTTGCCGCCAAACTCTGGTGGGAAATAGGTACTTTTAAAACGCTCTGGATTATTCCAGATGGTGCGTACCATCGCAGGCCACGGCCGTTTGATCACCAAAATGCCGCCTTGCCCATTCGGCAGATCCTGGCCGGCCTCGTCGACAATCGCGGCTTGAATACCGGGAAGCGCCAAGGTACAGGAGCCGGGGACTAACGGCGTAGCACCTGGTAATGGGGTGATCATATGACCGCCGGTTTCGGTTTGCCAGAATGTATCAACAATAGGACAGCGTTCTGCACCGATATGTTTGTGATACCACATCCAAGCCTCGGGATTTATCGGCTCGCCGACTGAACCGAGCAGACGTAAAGACGATAAATCATATTTCGATGGATGAATATTTACGTCGGCATCGGCGGCCTTGATCAGCGAGCGAATCGCCGTTGGTGCCGTGTAAAAAATAGTTGCTTTGTGACGTTGAATCATTTCCCAGAAGCGGCCTGCATTTGGGAAGGTAGGGATGCCCTCAAAAATAATCTGAGTTGCTCCAACCACGGTTGGGCCGTAAGCAATATAGGTATGGCCAGTAATCCAACCGATGTCGGCGGTACACCAATAGACATCGTCGGGCTTGATGTCAAATGTCCATTTCATCGTCAAAGCCGCCCACAACAAATAGCCGCCGGAAGAATGCTGCACGCCTTTTGGAGTACCGGTTGAGCCCGATGTGTATAGGATAAATAGTGGATGCTCGGCATCGACCCATTCTGGCTCGCACTCGGCCACCTGATCGGCTACCAACTCGTGCATCCACAGATCAAGGCCGGCGTTAAATGCAACTACGCCGCCAGTGCGCTTGTAGACGATGACATTTTTGATGCAGTCACAACCACCAAGAGCCAACGCCTCATCGACGATAGACTTTAACGGCAAGCGCTTGCCGCCGCGTACTTGCTCATCCGCGGTTAATACAGCGACGGCGCCTGCGTCGATAATGCGCTCTTGCAACGATTTGGCAGAAAATCCTCCGAATACGACCGAATGGGTGGCGCCGATCCGCGCACAAGCCTGCATCGCCACCACGCCTTCGACTGACATGGGCATATAAATAACGACCCGGTCACCTTTTTTGATGCCGAGCGATTTCAGGCCATTAGCGAACTTGCAGACTTTTTCGTACAGGTCCTGATAGGTTACTTTGACGACATCTCCACCATCGGACTCAAAAATGATGGCTACTTTATCCGCGTTACCATTTCGCA
Organism: Glaciimonas sp. GG7; assembly: GCF_052976905.1. NCBI lineage: Bacteria > Pseudomonadati > Pseudomonadota > Betaproteobacteria > Burkholderiales > Oxalobacteraceae > Glaciimonas > Glaciimonas sp. GG7. The sequence continues at coordinate 40,766 of NZ_JBRIIQ010000002.1, forward strand.
AATGGACATCGAGACAGTTGTAGGAAACATTGAGTTGACCGTCCTTGAACCATTCGTAGAACGGTGCGTTGGATTCGTCCAGAACGTTGTTAAATGGTTTTTGCCAGACGAGATTTTCGCGTGCGAGTCTGCCCCAAAATCCTTCATAGTCAGTCGTTGCTTCAGAGCACAAAGCGTTGTATGCGTCCATGCCAGAGATCGCAGCGGTTTTGGCAAACTCTGCGGGTGGAGGAAACACACGCGTTTCCTGGGAAAAAGTTTCGATATTAGCCATTCATTTGTCTCCTGCTATTAGAAAATATTTATGCCAGAAAGTAGGCTTTTACGCTTACTCAAGCCTTACATGTGTTGAATTTGCATCATCGTAGGCCGTACCAGGAATAGTGGGCATCAATTAGGCCGTCAAGTTCACACAATTTCCTTTTTTGCGCCGAAAATAGCCAGAACATTCGTCAACTTTGGCTAACGCCGCGTATTCGGTTAAGCAGAGTAACCGATGTTGAGAGCGCTTGAATTTCCAATAATGTCGCTTAAAAATGATGCTGTGAAACCGCAGCTAGTCCTATTTTGCGCAAGCAGGAAGTGTAAAATAGTCGGGACGCACTTTCACCCACACAACAATATCCATGAACAACGTTCAAAATCCTTCAACAAAAAAGTCTATTGGCACTCTTCCGAATCTTATTTTTATGAGCCGTTGGCTACAATTGCCGCTGTATCTCGGTCTGATTCTGGCGCAATGCGTGTATGTATTTCACTTTTGGGTTGAGTTAAGCGATCTGATCGGCGCTATTTTTGGCAATGCTTCATCGCTTGAGCACATCCTTGACGCCGTCGCGATTGATGGCGCTTTGCGCCCTACTAAGCTAACAGAGTCGACCATCATGCTGGTGACACTTGGCTTGATTGACGTTGTCATGATTTCCAATCTGCTCATTATGGTGATCGTCGGCGGATATGAAACATTCGTCTCACGGATGAATCTTGAGTCGCATCCCGATCAACCTGAATGGCTATCGCACGTCAACGCATCGGTCCTAAAAGTCAAATTGGCGATGGCGATTATTGGTATTTCGTCGATTCATTTGTTGAAAACATTTATTAACGCCAGCGCTTACGATATGAAGACTTTGATGGCACAGACTGGAATTCATATTACGTTCCTTTTATCAGCGTTGGCGATAGCGTGGTGCGACCGAATTATGACGGCAACGCAACAAAGTCAGCGTGCGCACGTTGAAGAGCAACAATAATGCTAAATCAGCATAATCAAACGTGTTGAATGTAGCGCAATTATTCGCAAATCTCACGTAATTTTTATTGTTTTTTTTTACAGAAAATTTCTCTAGCCAATCGCCATGACTACAACCATCATTACTCGCAACCGCGTCGCCACCATCAAGGCAGAAGATCTCATTGAATCAGTCGCCGCCGCGTTGCAATACATCAGCTATTACCATCCGGCAGATTACATCGCCCATCTGGCACGCGCTTACGAGGCTGAGCAAAGCCCTGCAGCCAAGGATGCCATCGCGCAGATTTTGACCAACTCGCGCATGTGTGCTGAGGGTAAACGTCCGATTTGTCAGGACACCGGCATCGTTAATGTATTTCTAAAAATTGGCATGAACGTGCGTTTTGAGGGCTTCAAAGGGACCATCACCGATGCTGTGAACGAAGGTGTGCGACGCGGCTATCTCCATCCCGACAATGTGCTGCGCGCATCCATCGTTGCTGACCCACATTTCGAACGTAAAAACACTAAAGATAATACCCCGGCTGTGGTTCATATGGAGTTGGTGCAGGGCAATACCATTGACGTCCAGATCGCAGCTAAAGGTGGCGGTTCTGAAAATAAAACCAAGTTTGTGATGCTCAATCCATCGGATTCGCTGGTTGACTGGGTGATGAAAACAGTGCCGACGATGGGGGCTGGCTGGTGTCCGCCAGGCATGCTTGGGATTGGTATTGGCGGAACTGCCGAGCGCGCGATGCTGATGGCCAAACAGGTATTGATGGAAGATATCGATATGTACGACCTCCTCAAGCGCGGCCCACAAAATAAAGCCGAAGAATTGCGCATCGAACTATTCCAAAAGGTAAACGCCCTTGGAATCGGCGCACAAGGTCTGGGCGGTTTGACGACCGTGCTAGACGTCAAAATCATGATGCATCCGACGCATGCCGCGTCGAAACCGGTGGCGATGATTCCAAATTGCGCCGCTACGCGTCATGGTCATTTTGTGCTGGATGGCTCCGGGCCGACATTCATGGAGCCGCCATCGTTGTCTGACTGGCCAGAAGTGCATTGGATGCCAGACACTGAAAAATCAACTAGCGTTAATCTGGATACGCTGACTAAAGCAGAGGTCGCCTCTTGGAAGCCGGGTCAGACTTTGCTGTTAAATGGCAAGATGCTGACCGGTCGTGATGCTGCTCACAAGCGCATTGAGGAAATGCTTGGCCGTGGCGAGAAGTTGCCGGTCGATTTTACTAATCGTGTGATTTATTATGTCGGCCCGGTTGACCCGGTCCGTGATGAAGCCGTTGGCCCAGCCGGCCCGACAACAGCGACTCGCATGGATAAATTCACCGACATGATGCTGGAACAAACCGGTTTGATTTCGATGATAGGCAAGGCTGAACGTGGCCCGGCCACCATCGAGTCGATCAAAAAACACCAATCAGCCTATTTAATGGCGGTTGGCGGCGCGGCTTACCTGGTCTCGAAAGCCATTAAATCTGCTCGCGTGCTGGCGTTTGAAGACATGGGAATGGAAGCGATTTACGAATTTGATGTCAAAGACATGCCGGTGACGGTCGCGGTCGATTCGAACGGTATTTCGGTCCACACTACCGGACCGAAAGAATGGCAGGCGCGGATACAGTCGGCTTCGCTGGCCAATATTGCCGTGACTACTATTTAGTCTGCGTTTCTTGAGATGTTTTGCGGTTGATCTACACACATTGATCATTGGTTGACCGCAATCCCTATTAGCGTCACTTGCGATATATGCATAACAACCTGAACTCCCCAATAATGCCGATGGCAAAAAATGCGCCCATCGGCATTTTTGATTCTGGCATCGGCGGTTTATCTGTGCTGCGACATATCCGCGATGCAATGCCGTATGAAAATGTAGTGTATTTTGCCGATTCAGCGCATGCGCCTTATGGTGATAAATCAGAGCAAATAATCTTGGACCGTACGCTGGCAATCGCCAAATTTTTGCAGCAACACAATGCGAAAGCCTTGGTAATAGCCTGTAATACTGCTACAGCTGCCGCAATTAAGGCCGTTCGTGCTGCTTACCCGACTCTCGCCGTCGTCGGCATTGAGCCTGGACTGAAACCTGCTGCGCAGCAAACTCGCACAAAAATGATCGGCGTATTAGCCACAAAGAGCACGCTCTCTAGCGCGCGCTTTACGCAACTATCGCAACAAATCACAGAGTCCACAGGTGTTCATTTTGTTTTGCAGGCTTGCGTCGGCTTAGCTGATCAGATCGAAAATGGCGAGTTGGGTACGCTAGCAACGGAGGCCTTAATACAGCGCTATGTCACGCCTCTGATAGAGCGCAACGTTGACACACTAGTATTGGGTTGTACGCACTACCCATTTGTTCTGCCATTGATCAAAAATATCGTCGCAGATATCACTGCTAACCCGGTAGCAATCGTCGATACAGGCATTGCGGTGAGCAAACAGTTAAGTCGCATCCTGGTGGATCATAATCTGCAACAAACACAATCAGACATTGAGCCGGGTACGCTAACTGTATTCACCACGGGGGATCTGCCTGCTATGAAAGCTATTTTTTTAAATTTGCTGGGTATGCACGCAACGGTCTTAAAAGCCAGTTCAAGCTCGTGACATAAAAATGATGCGATTAATCTGGTTAATCGCATCATTTACGTATTTTTGAATTGCCAGTGATGATTTTAGTTTGTATAATTGTCAGCTGCTCTGGTCACAAGACGGAGTGGGATTAGTTGTACAGTGGTGGCTGTAGCTCAGTTGGTAGAGTCCAGGATTGTGATTCCTGTTGTCGTGGGTTCGAGCCCCATCAGTCACCCCAATAAATACGAAAAAAATTAAAGAGTTACATGCTTCGGCTTGTGGCTCTTTTTTCTTGCCCGTTCACTTTGTCACTTCCATCTAGTGCTCCTAAGCCCTTATCAGCGAAGACGCTTCCGGAGCTAGCTCCAAGCATTCGATCCTGATAATCATCATCTATAGTGGTGTCATCAACATCTTTGATGTCGTACGGCTAACTTTGGTATCGGTTTTTCAAATACTTTAAGAGTCGACTGATGAAAAATATATGCATATGGCGCATAATAATTGGCCGGTAATTGGACTTAAGTCACTAATGCCCTGCTATATCTCCCCCCCCCCGACTGCTGTACACCCGAATTAATCACTAATAAGTAAGGAAATAATATGGCTAAAGTAAGAGACGTTGTAATCGTTGGAGCCGCGCGTACAGCAATTGGATCCTATGGCGGTTCGCTGAAGGATTTTGCGCCGAGTGAGTTGGGCGCTATTGTGGTCAAGGAGGCATTTAATCGTGCCAAGGTCGATGCTGCGCTGGCCGGCCAGATTGTATTTGGCAATGTGATTCATACCGAAACGCGCGATATGTATGTGTCGCGAGTGGTTGGCATTAATGCAGGTATGAGCAGGGACTCTACAGCGTTAACGTTGAATCGCTTATGCGGATCAGGGCTACAGGCAATCATTTCGGCAGCCAACGCGATTCAATTGAACGAAACCGATATTGCTGTTGGTGGCGGGGTAGAAAGCATGAGTCGGTCGTTATATTCGACGCAAGCCGCCCGTTTCGGTGCGCGTATGGGTGACATCAAAATGGTTGACATGATGGTGGGTGCTTTGTCCGACCCTTTTGGTGCTGGTCATATGGGTATTACTGCAGAAAACGTGGCGGAAAAATACACTATTTCACGTGAGGAGCAGGATGCCTTCGCGCTGGAAAGTCAAAAGCGCGCAACGGCGGCTATTGCTGCAGGTCACTTTGCTTCTCAAATCGTTCCGGTTGAGATCAAGACACGTAAGGGCGTTGTACTTTTCGATACAGATGAGTATCCGAAAATCGATGCGACATTGGAGTCCTTGGCGAAACTTAAGCCTGCATTCAAGAAAGATGGCGGTACTGTCACTGCTGGCAATTCATCGGGTATCAACGATGGCGCTGCTGCTTGCGTACTAATGGAGGCAGGCGCTGCCGCTCGTGCTGGCCTGACACCACTTGCGCGTTTAGTATCATATGCGGTGGCTGGGGTTGATCCATCAATTATGGGAACCGGTCCTATTCCAGCAGTGCAGTTGGCGTTGAGGCGTGCTGGCCTCAATCTCAGTGATATGGAAGTGATTGAATCAAACGAAGCATTCGCGGCTCAATCGCTTGGAGTATGTAAGGGATTGGGTCTTGATCCTAAGCTAACAAACGTCAATGGCGGCGCTATTGCTCTTGGGCATCCATTAGGTGCCAGCGGTGCGATCATTACTATTAAATGCCTGTATGAATTAATTCGTACCAACAAGCGATATGGTTTGATTACGATGTGTATTGGCGGTGGTCAGGGTATCGCGGCGATTATTGAGCGGCTGTGATGCCGTAAAGTCGTGTACCTATTTTTCGAAAATACGGATTGCCAATGTATTTTCGTTCGATAGGGTGATATTGGGTATTAGCATAATATATCGCATTATTGTTTTCGTAGTGGTGGAGCAATCTTCGTCTTTGATGAGGATTGCCGCTAACATTTGAAATTATCTATGGCCATGCGTTTCGTCCGCGCTTGAAAAAAGCGGTCAGCGGCGAGTCTGTTGTGCGATGGGATTTGGATAAAAAAAGATAATTCAATTTATATTAAAAACAGCTTGCTAGTGGTTGGATGTGTTGCTATAGTTCGGCCTCTGTTGAAAAGGACGCGAAATAAACGAAACGGCGCAAGCGGTTTTGGTGCGAAATTGGAGGCGGAACGAGATTGTAAAAGTGGGTGTTTTAAGTGGGAAAGTTAGGTTGATTTAGTTTTAGATTGTTAATCAGAAAGTTGATTAAAATGATTTAAAAAGAGGTTGACGCAAAGCTTGAAACGCCACATAATCTCATCTCTCTGCTGCTGACGAACAAAACGCTTTGTCAGTGCTGCGAACACTTCGGTGTAACGCAAAGTAGGGTCAGTTCTTTAACAATTAACAGCCGATAAGTGTGGGCGTTTAATGAAAGTGCAGCGCAGATGACTTCGGTCATGTGCGTATAGCTTAAAACATTAAATGTTCACAAAAGAAGAAAAATAGGATGTTGTTCAGCAATGGATAACAGACTGTCAGTATTTTGAGTGAGCGATAGCAGGACTGTTAAAAGTTCAGCTAGGCAGCAATGCCACAAAACAGAGATTAAACTGAAGAGTTTGATCCTGGCTCAGATTGAACGCTGGCGGCATGCCTTACACATGCAAGTCGAACGGTAACAGGGAGCTTGCTCCGCTGACGAGTGGCGAACGGGTGAGTAATATATCGGAACGTGCCTGGTAATGGGGGACAACTAGTCGAAAGATTAGCTAATACCGCATACGCCCTACGGGGGAAAGAGGGGGATTCGCAAGAACCTCTTGTTATCAGAGCGGCCGATATCTGATTAGCTAGTTGGTGGGGTAAAGGCTCACCAAGGCATCGATCAGTAGCTGGTCTGAGAGGACGACCAGCCACACTGGGACTGAGACACGGCCCAGACTCCTACGGGAGGCAGCAGTGGGGAATTTTGGACAATGGGCGCAAGCCTGATCCAGCAATGCCGCGTGAGTGAAGAAGGCCTTCGGGTTGTAAAGCTCTTTTGTCAGGGAAGAAACGGTTTGGGCTAATACCCTGGGCTAATGACGGTACCTGAAGAATAAGCACCGGCTAACTACGTGCCAGCAGCCGCGGTAATACGTAGGGTGCAAGCGTTAATCGGAATTACTGGGCGTAAAGCGTGCGCAGGCGGTTATGTAAGACAGGTGTGAAATCCCCGGGCTTAACCTGGGAATGGCATTTGTGACTGCATGGCTAGAGTGTGTCAGAGGGGGGTAGAATTCCACGTGTAGCAGTGAAATGCGTAGAGATGTGGAGGAATACCGATGGCGAAGGCAGCCCCCTGGGATAACACTGACGCTCATGCACGAAAGCGTGGGGAGCAAACAGGATTAGATACCCTGGTAGTCCACGCCCTAAACGATGTCTACTAGTTGTCGGGTCTTAATTGACTTGGTAACGCAGCTAACGCGTGAAGTAGACCGCCTGGGGAGTACGGTCGCAAGATTAAAACTCAAAGGAATTGACGGGGACCCGCACAAGCGGTGGATGATGTGGATTAATTCGATGCAACGCGAAAAACCTTACCTACCCTTGACATGGCTGGAATCCTTCAGAGATGAGGGAGTGCTCGAAAGAGAACCAGTACACAGGTGCTGCATGGCTGTCGTCAGCTCGTGTCGTGAGATGTTGGGTTAAGTCCCGCAACGAGCGCAACCCTTGTCATTAGTTGCTACGAAAGGGCACTCTAATGAGACTGCCGGTGACAAACCGGAGGAAGGTGGGGATGACGTCAAGTCCTCATGGCCCTTATGGGTAGGGCTTCACACGTCATACAATGGTACATACAGAGGGCCGCCAACCCGCGAGGGGGAGCTAATCCCAGAAAGTGTATCGTAGTCCGGATTGTAGTCTGCAACTCGACTACATGAAGTTGGAATCGCTAGTAATCGCGGATCAGCATGTCGCGGTGAATACGTTCCCGGGTCTTGTACACACCGCCCGTCACACCATGGGAGCGGGTTTCACCAGAAGTAGGTAGCCTAACCGTAAGGAGGGCGCTTACCACGGTGGGATTCGTGACTGGGGTGAAGTCGTAACAAGGTAGCCGTATCGGAAGGTGCGGCTGGATCACCTCCTTTCTAGAGTTAGTACGGACATTAAGCGTCCACACTTATCGGTATGTTAGTTATAAGAAGAACAGTCATCATTAGGTAGTTGCTAATCAGGACGGGTCTGTAGCTCAGTTGGTTAGAGCACCGTGTTGATAACGCGGGGGTCGTTGGTTCGAGCCCAACCAGACCCACCAGAATCCTACTTGATAACGATACGATTTATAGGGGGGCTTAGCTCAGCTGGGAGAGCACCTGCTTTGCAAGCAGGGGGTCATCGGTTCGATCCCGTTAGCCTCCACCATTTACTTTACTTGGCGCAACGCTGGGTAGATAGGTAAAAAATCAAACCTAAGTCAGTATTTCCGCGGAGTTGTAGCGTGAAATAGAGAAGCGATTTAGGTTTGATCTTTTTAAGATCATTGGCTGTTTGTTCTTTAACAATTTAGAAGAAGTAAAGATTCGTCCGCAATGCGACAGCATTGTGGATGGGTATGATTGTATCAAATCAAAAAGTATTAAAGAGTTCTCAAAAGAGTCTACGAAAGTAGGCAAATGCGAAAACGCTTTGGATACGGCAAACGCTAAAGTAATACTCATTAGTAATATTCTATAACCGGTTTTTAATCGTGAACGCGATTAGAGGCTAACGTTATAGGGACAAGTGAATAAGTGCACATGGTGGATGCCTTGGCGATTACAGGCGATGAAGGACGTAGTAGCTTGCGATAAGCTGCGGGGAGCCAGCAAACAGGCTTTGATCCGCAGATTTCCGAATGGGGAAACCCACCCTTTATGGGTATTGCACACTGAATACATAGGTGTGCAAGGCGAACGTGGCGAACTGAAACATCTAAGTAGCTACAGGAAAAGAAATCAACCGAGATTCCCAGAGTAGTGGCGAGCGAAATGGGAACAGCCTGCACGATTTAGCATCAGCGATAATGGAACACTCTGGAAAGTGTGGCCATAGAGGGTGATAGCCCCTTACATGAAATCGGTGGTGTGGAACTAAGTGTGCGACAAGTAGGGCGGGACACGTGTAATCCTGTCTGAACATGGGGGGACCATCCTCCAAGGCTAAATACTCGTAATCGACCGATAGTGAACCAGTACCGTGAGGGAAAGGCGAAAAGAACCCCGGAAGGGGAGTGAAATAGATCCTGAAACCGTGTGCATACAAACAGTAGGAGCGGACTTGTTCCGTGACTGCGTACCTTTTGTATAATGGGTCAGCGACTTACATTCAGTGGCAAGCTTAACCGTATAGGGAAGGCGTAGAGAAATCGAGTCCGAATAGGGCGTTCAGTCGCTGGGTGTAGACCCGAAACCAAGTGATCTACTCATGGCCAGGATGAAGGTGCGGTAACACGCACTGGAGGTCCGAACCCACTAATGTTGAAAAATTAGGGGATGAGCTGTGGGTAGGGGTGAAAGGCTAAACAAACTTGGAAATAGCTGGTTCTCTCCGAAAACTATTTAGGTAGTGCCTCAAGTATCACCATCGGGGGTAGAGCACTGTTATGGCTAGGGGGTCATTGCGACTTACCAACCCATTGCAAACTCCGAATACCGATGAGTGCGAGCTTGGGAGACAGACGCCGGGTGCTAACGTCCGACGTCAAGAGGGAAACAACCCAGACCGCCAGCTAAGGTCCCAAAGATTGGCTAAGTGGCAAACGAAGTGGGAAGGCTAAAACAGTCAGGAGGTTGGCTTAGAAGCAGCCATCCTTTAAAGAAAGCGTAATAGCTCACTGATCGAGTCGTCCTGCGCGGAAGATGTAACGGGGCTAAGCCAGTCACCGAAGCTGCGGATATCAATTTATTGATATGGTAGGAGAGCGTTCTGTAAGCCTGCGAAGGTGTCTTGTAAAGGATGCTGGAGGTATCAGAAGTGCGAATGCTGACATGAGTAGCGATAATGGGGGTGAAAAGCCTCCACGCCGTAAGCCCAAGGTTTCCTGTTCAACGTTCATCGGAGCAGGGTGAGTCGGCCCCTAAGGCGAGGCAGAGATGCGTAGCTGATGGGAAGCAGGTTAATATTCCTGCACCGTCGTGTGATGCGATGGGGGGACGGATCGCGGAAGGTTGTCCGACTGTTGGAATAGTCGGTTTTTGGCTCAGAGAAGGCTGTTAGGCAAATCCGGCAGCGTAATTCAAGGGGTTGAGACGAGTGAATTTATTCACGAAGCAATTGGAAGTGGTTCCAAGAAAAGCCTCTAAGCTTCAGTCACACGAGACCGTACCGCAAACCGACACAGGTGGGCGAGATGAGTATTCTAAGGCGCTTGAGAGAACTCGGGAGAAGGAACTCGGCAAATTTGTACCGTAACTTCGGGATAAGGTACGCCCCGGTAGCTTGACTGGCTTGCGCCAGAAGGGTGAAAGGGCTGCAATAAAAAGGTGGCTGCGACTGTTTAATAAAAACACAGCACTATGCAAACACGAAAGTGGACGTATATGGTGTGACTCCTGCCCGGTGCTGGAAGATTAAATGATGGGGTGCAAGCTCTTGATTGAAGTCCCAGTAAACGGCGGCCGTAACTATAACGGTCCTAAGGTAGCGAAATTCCTTGTCGGGTAAGTTCCGACCTGCACGAATGGAGTAACGATGGCCACACTGTCTCCTCCCGAGACTCAGCGAAGTTGAAATGTTTGTGATGATGCAATCTACCCGCGGCTAGACGGAAAGACCCCATGAACCTTTACTGTAGCTTTGCATTGAATTTTGAACCAATCTGTGTAGGATAGGTGGGAGGCTTTGAAGCGTGAACGCTAGTTTGCGTGGAGCCAACCTTGAAATACCACCCTGGTTTGTTTGAGATTCTAACCTTGGTCCGTTATCCGGATCGGGGACAGTGCATGGTAGGCAGTTTGACTGGGGCGGTCTCCTCCTAAAGTGTAACGGAGGAGTTCGAAGGTACGCTAGGTACGGTCGGACATCGTGCTAATAGTGCAATGGCATAAGCGTGCTTAACTGCGAGACTGACAAGTCGAGCAGGTACGAAAGTAGGACATAGTGATCCGGTGGTTCTGTATGGAAGGGCCATCGCTCAACGGATAAAAGGTACTCTGGGGATAACAGGCTGATTCCTCCCAAGAGTTCATATCGACGGGGGAGTTTGGCACCTCGATGTCGGCTCATCACATCCTGGGGCTGTAGCCGGTCCCAAGGGTATGGCTGTTCGCCATTTAAAGTGGTACGTGAGCTGGGTTTAAAACGTCGTGAGACAGTTTGGTCCCTATCTGCCGTGGGCGTTGGAAATTTGAAGGGGGCTGCTCCTAGTACGAGAGGACCGGAGTGGACGAACCTCTGGTGTACCGGTTGTCACGCCAGTGGCATTGCCGGGTAGCTAAGTTCGGAAGAGATAACCGCTGAAAGCATCTAAGCGGGAAACTTGCCTTGAGATGATATTTCCCGGGAACTAGATTCCCCTAAAGGGTCGTTCGAGACCAGGACGTTGATAGGCTGGGTGTGGAAGCGTAGTAATACGTTAAGCTAACCAGTACTAATTGCCCGTGCGGCTTGTCCCTATAACCTTAGCAGGTTATAGGTAAGCTAATGAGATATGTGTTTGCCTGAAAAGTGCAATCATACCCAGCAGTGCCTTCCACACCCTTGGGAGGCACTGCAGTAATACAAAACTTTACTTCTTCTAGATTGCGTTTGGTGTTGCCCCATTGGGAACACTCGACACGACAGTTTATGCCTGATGACCATAGCGAGTTGGTACCACCCCTTCCCATCCCGAACAGGACCGTGAAACGACTTTGCGCCGATGATAGTGCTGCAACCAGTGTGAAAGTAGGTCATCGTCAGGCTCTTATTAGAAAACCCTCCCAGAGATATCTGGGAGGGTTTTTGCTTGGCGACCAGCGCTTTGCACGTAGAGAGCGACCATCCTCTTTCAAGTCTCCATCTCCTAGACCGGCCAGCCCCTATGCTTGTAGTCGACTTAGTGATCAGCTCACGAATGACCTTGCAGCCATCGACCGCTTGCCGCTCTAACTTCTTTCAGTGCTGTGGTCTAATTTTTCCGGACACCTCAATGGGTGGATAATCCATCAACTGAGGAAATATAAATGTCAAAGCAACATAAGAATTACGACAGCAGCCTGAAGCTGGAAGTCGTGCGGATGATCAAAGAACAAGGCCTGAGTATTCAACATGTCAGCGCCAGTATGAACATAGGCACCACAGCAATTCGTCGTTGGGTAACGCAGTACGGCGCTGAGCAGAACGGCAAGCCGGGGATAGGATTACCGCTGACCTCCGAGCAGCAACGGATACGACAATTAGAAAACGATAATCGCCAACTTCGCCAGGATGTTGATATCTTAAAAAAAGCATCGGCCTTCTTTGCCCGGGAAATGAAATGAGCTATCAACTCATTCGTCAACTGCAAGAGAAGGCCTTCCCGGTAAAACACTGCTGCCGCGTCCTGAGCGTGAGTCGTTCTGGCTATTACGAGGCACAGCATCGTGCTGCTAAACCGGTTTTGTGTAAAACAAGCGTTCACCTGAAGGCTGCTTTTATGGCCAGCCATCAAAGCTATGGCAGTCGTCGGTTGGTCACCGCAATGAGGAATCAAGGCTTTGTGATCGGTCGCTACAAGATACGTAGCCTGATGCGCCGAGCCAGCTTAAAACCCGTTTGGAAACGTAAGTTTATCCACACAACAGACAGCAAACATAACTTGCCAGTAGCCGCTAATATCCTCAACCGGCAGTTCAATCCTGCTGCACCAGACTTGGCGTATGTCACTGATATTACCTACATCCGTACTGGTGCCGGGTGGCTGTATCTGGCCATCGTCCTGGATTTGTTCGCACGCAAAATAGTCGGTTGGGCGATGGCTCCGAGCATGCCAGCAGAACTGGTTTGTGCTGCTCTGAACATGGCGATTGCGCAACGACAACCAGCCTCCGGGCTAATTGTCCATTCCGATCGCGGCAGCCAATATGCCAGCCAGCTCTACCAGGGCCTTCTCGATGAACATGGCTTTGTTTGCAGTATGAGCCGCCGTGCAAACTGCTGGGACAATGCCGTTGCTGAACGCTTCTTCCTCAATCTCAAGATGGAACGCGTCTGGCAACGCCAATATGCCAACCACGCGGAGGCTAGCAAAGACATTACTGCTTACATTGTCGGGTTCTATAACACCGAGCGATTCAATTCAGTATTGGGAAATCTGTCGCCCGTCGCCTACGAGCGAAAAATGGCAGAAAAAAAACCTATTGTTGTGTCCGAAATTACTTGACCACCACACTCGGCTTCTCATATGGATTTCGGCAAGGGCGTGGTCAACATGACGCGCTTGATGCGTTATCGGAAGCAATCGAAAGTCGTAAGATCAACTGGATCCTGGACGCAGATATACGTGCATTCTTTGATGAAATTGATCATGACTGGATGCTGCAATTTCTGGCGCACAGGATAGCTGATCAACGGGTTATACGATTGATTCGAAAATGGCTAAAGGTAGGGGTGATTGAGGATGGGCCTCGCGTTGCATCTACGCGAGGCACGCCACAAGGTGCAGTAATATCGCCATTACTAGCGAATATTTATTTGCACTATGCCCTTGATCTGTGGGCGCATCAATGGCGCAAGCGACAAGCTGCCGGTGATGTCATCCTTGTGCGCTATGCAGATGACAGTGTGATGGGGTTTCAATATGAAGATGTGGCAAGGCGATTTCTAGCAGAGATGCGGGAACGCCTTACCAAGTTTAAATTGGCTCTCCATCCCGACAAAACGCGGTTAATCCGATTTGGACGATACGCGGTACAACAGTGTCGAGAACGTGGAATACGAAAGCCGGAAACATTCGACTTTCTAGGTTTTACACACTGCTGTGGTCAACATAAACGCGGTTTTATGATTGTCAGGTTGACGATTAAGAAACGGATGCGTGCAACATTGGCAGCTATTCGAGCAACATTGATGCGACGACGACACGAACCGATGCCAGTAGTAGGTCGATGGTTAAAGCGCGTGATAAAAGGTTACTTTAACTATCATGCGGTACCGGGAAATCTACGTCGTTTAGATGGCTTTCGAAGCGAAGTTTGTCGCGCATGGCGACATGCTCTGTTACCAAGAAGTCAGCGACATAATCTACCGTGGGATCGGTTTAATCGTTTGACCAGAAAATACTTACCACCTTGTCGAGTAGCACATCCATTTCCGTCAGAGCGATTTTACGTCAACACCTTTGGTAGGAGCCGTATGCGGTAATGCTGCAAGTACGGATCTGTGCGGGGGCGGCTGGTAACAGCCGTCCCTACCGCGACCTATCGATTAGTAAGATTTTAGTAAATGGGAGCAGTAAAAGATGGGTATTGACGTGTTTTCACAGATGCGCCGGGAAGGGGGATGAAGACCGGATGCCCTGTAGATACATGGCTTTGTGTGATTTATGGGGATAGTATAAAAAGCTGACTGGTCCCGCCAACAGGAATCGGACCTGTATCTAGCGCTTAGGAGGCACTCGTTCTATCCATTGAACTATGGCGAGGGATGGTAATGTTAAGACTTAAATAACTAATTTTTTTAATAGTTACCCAATAAATTCAAAGACTTATATCAGTAATTCATCTTTAGTTTTCTTTGGGCCGAGCGCTAAATATTAAACATAGCGTTTATTTAAAGTGCTTTTCATTTTGATCATAATATAAAGATAAAACTGATATAAATACAATTTAAGCAGGTCACACATTAAGTGTCAGAGTATAGCAAAAACTTTCCGATCTAAAAAATAGAAAAATGAGAAATGAATATTAAATAAGAGGATTGGTATTGATTGCGGTCCGGTTACATCAAAACTTAGGATCGGATAGCTGACTAAACATCAAGCCTCGGGTAGGATGTAAAAATCATCCATTTTCAATAAAGAAAGCTGGAAAATGAGTATGTCTACTGTCGCTGTTCTAATGATAAGGTATCTGATATTGTTGTGATCAGAGACGATACTACTCAGATCATTGTCGTAAATACCGAATGAGCAGTCGTGGCGATATATCGCGTGAGATTACTCGTAATATGCAACAACATCCCCCCTAAAATACATAACTTATAACGAGATGGCCTCAGCTATCGGTACAATGCGCACTTCATTCATTTAATTGGCTGCGTGGGATTTCCGCAGACTTTCTTTTTCTGGTTTTCTACTATGGCAGTCATTTCTATTACCAATGCGCAACTTGCATTCGGTCACGTTGCGCTATTGGATCGCGCTGAATTTTCTTTGGATACCGGGGAGCGGGTTGGTCTGATCGGGCGTAATGGAACTGGTAAGTCCTCTTTGCTAAAAACTATTGCTGGCGTTTCTAAGTTGGACGACGGTTTAATGGTGATGCAGCAGGGAATTAAGATCGCTTATGTCGACCAGGAGCCGCACTTTGCGCCCGAAATGTCTGTGTTTGATGCTGTCGCGTCCGGTATGGGGGAGATGCAAGCTTTACTCAATGAGTATGATGCTTTGACGGGGCAATTTGGCGGGGACGACGACGACGCCATCATGGAGCGCATGCATGTCATCCAGAGCAAACTCGATGCTGCAGATGCCTGGAGCCTGACCAATAAAGTCGAAACTACACTGGACCGTTTGAGTTTGAATAAAGACTCACTAATGGGGACGCTGTCAGGTGGAATGCAAAAGCGTGTCGCCTTGGCTTGCGCGTTGGTTAGTGCGCCGGATGTTTTGCTACTCGATGAGCCAACCAACCATCTTGATTTCAGTTCGATTATGTGGCTTGAAGGGTTGTTGCGCGATTACAAGGGCAGTGTCCTGTTTATTACCCATGATCGGAGTTTTCTCGACAACGTGGCCACCCGCATCGTTGAGCTTGATCGTGGTCGAATTTTATCTTTTCCTGGCAATTTCACCGCTTATCAAGTTCGTAAGGCTGAGCAACTGGAAATTGAAGAAGTTGAAAACGCAAAGTTTGATAAATTTTTGGCGCAGGAAGAAATCTGGATCCGTAAAGGTGTGCAAGCACGTCGTACGCGTGATGAAGGTCGGGTCCGGCGTCTTGAGGCGTTGCGTTTGGATCGCAATGCGCGACGCGATCAGCAAGGACAAGTCAAGCTGGATGTGTCGTCGGGCGAGCGCTCGGGCAAGATTGTTGCTGAATTAACCGCAGTTAATCGCGCTTTTGGTGAAAAAATAATCGTGCGCGATTTCACGGCGACCATTTTGCGTGGCGACAAGGTTGGTTTGATCGGACATAACGGGGCAGGTAAGACGACCTTGCTGAAACTGATTTTGGGTGAAGATCAACCGGATAGCGGCATTGTCAAGCAGGGTACTAAGCTGCAGGTCGCTTATTTCGATCAAATGCGTGCTCAGCTCGATGATGAGGCTAGCTTGGCCGACACCATCGCGCCTGGTAGTGATTGGGTCGAGATAAACGGTCAACGCAAGCATGTCATGACCTATCTGAATGACTTTTTGTTTGCGCCGGAACGCGCGCGGTCTCCAGTTAAGTCGTTGTCTGGCGGGGAGCGTAATCGGTTGTTGCTAGCACGCCTTTTTGCCAAGCCTGCAAATGTGCTGGTACTCGATGAGCCGACGAATGATTTGGATATCGATACACTGGAATTGCTGGAGGAGTTGCTGGAAGACTACAAAGGTACCGTATTTCTAGTCAGTCATGATCGGACGTTCCTTGACAATGTAGTCACACAAGTGATTGCGGCCGAAGGTGATGGATTGTGGCGTGAATATGTTGGTGGCTACAGCGATTGGGAGCGTGTACGCCCTAGTCCTGCGGCGCTGGCGGCAAAAGTTAAAGCGGAGTCTAAGGCTGAAGTTGTGCAGCCCATGGCACCTAAGCAGAAGAAGCTTAGCTATAAGGAGCAGCGTGAGCTTGATGAGTTACCTGTCTTGATTGCAAAGTTAGAGGCTGAGCAAAAAATGATTACCGGACAGCTTACTGATCCTGAGTTGTATGTCAAAAAACCGGATGAAGTCAAGCGCTTGAATTTGCGATTTTCTGAATTAGACGGTTTATTACTTGATGCACTGGAAAAGTGGGAAGTAATTGAGGGGCGTAGTAAAAATTAAGGCTTGAGAATTTAAGCTCAAATGTTAATAAAAAGCCGGCGTGTCTTCTAATAGACAAGCCGGCTTTCTGAATTTTACTATGTGCATTAATTAAGCCGTTTGCATGCTTTTCGTAGTTCATCTGTTTGCGCGCGTAACGCGTCGGCATCGTTTGCTTGGGGTTGTTGCACCAAGTAGTTCTCAATATCTTCCAGTGCGGCTTTGGGGCAGTCTAGGTGCGCGTAGGCGATACCTCGATCCCGCAACTCAATGGCATCATTCGGTAACAGGGTCAGCAAACGTTGCTGTACCAGCAGAAGTTGTTCCCATTGTTGGCCTTGCATAAATATTATTTTGAGGTTGCGTAACATGCGAATCAAAATCTCATGTGGATGGGCATTTTGCAAATAGGGTTGAAGCGATAGTTTTTTTTCCTGCGCTTGATCCGATGTGGTCTCCAAATAGGGTTCTAATCGCTCTTCCAGCTGTTCGTGCGACAGGCTGGCACCGTTGAGTGGGTCAATGACAATGTTGCCGGACTGTACTGTTAATTTCATTAAAAAATGTCCGGGAAATGAAATGCCGTGCACTGGCAGGCCAATCTGTTGTGCTAATTCCATGTAGACGATAGCCATAGAAATGGGAATCCCACGACGTTTTGTAATGACGCATTGGAGGTAGCTATTGTCTGGATCGTAATAATTATTAAGGTTCCCAGCAAATCCTAATTCTTGATAAAAGAAATGGTTTAGTAGCTGTAATTTTTTGATCAACGAGGTGTCGCCGTGTATGCGTTGACGCAACGTATGAGCAAATTTGTCTAATGTGATTTGGGGGGCTGATAAATCCAGCATAGGATAGGCATCGTGCGCGATCACGAGTGCCGCTTCAAACAGCGGCACATTATTGGCGTCTTGTACCAAGGTTGCAAAGTAATCGAGAGCAGATATTTTCATGTTACCCATGCTACCAAAATATAGTCTATATAGCTTAATCGAGTAGTGAATACGCGTTAATGGGAGATGCGTTTGAAGTCCCGAAAACGAAATCCCATTGCGAGTAATGCCCCGAAATAAGTGACGCCACAGGCTGTCATGACGATCAGCAACGCGCCAATGCGTACTAATGAACTTGTGTGCGCTCCGACCCAGTTAAAGTGGTCCGCACTCCGCAGCGCAACTCCGGCCATCAGGCATAGGGCTCCAAGCAGGCGCATAAAATATAATATCCAGCCTTTTTCAGGGGTGTAAATACCACGGCGAAGCAAGCTCCATAGCAGAAGGCCAGCATTCATGCAGGCACCGATACTGATGGACAGGGCCAATCCTGCAACGGCAAAAATGGGAACAAAAACAGAGTTGAGCAACTGCGTAGTGATTAAGACCGCGATGGCAATTTTGACAGGAGTTTTAATATCTTGTTTTGCGTAAAAACCAGGTGCCAAAATTTTCACGACAATCAGACCGATCAAACCAACACCATAGGCAATCAAAATTCGACTGGTCATGGCGACTGAAATGGCATCGAATTTTCCGTGATGAAACAATGTTGCAGTCAGGGGCACGGACAACGTTGCAAGTCCGACCGCAGCGGGTAGCGCAAGCAGGAAGGTAAGGCGTAAGCCCCAATCTAATAGCGAAGAGTATTCCTGATGGTCTGCGTTTGCGTTGGCTTTGGAGAGACTCGGAAGCAATATCGTGCCAAGTGCGACCCCTAGCAACGCAGTCGGAAACTCCATTAAGCGATCGCCGTACGATAACCAGGAAACGCTACCGTGCTCCAGGCGTGAGGCGATATTGGTATTGATCATCAGACTAATTTGAGCTGCGGAAACCGCAAACACTGCCGGCCCCATCTTTTTGAGTACGCGTCGTACACCGCTATCGCGCAGACCGATGAAGGGATTCCACATAATGCGCGGCAACATATCGATTTTGCGCAACGCAGGGATTTGAATTCCTACTTGTAAAATGCCGCCGACTAGCACTGCAAAAGCCATCGCATAAATAGGCTGTGCCATATACGGCGCGACGAAAAGGGAGGCGATGATGAACGCCAGATTCAGCAGGACTGAAGTGATAGCCGGAATCTTGAATTCGTGCCATGTATTCAGAATCCCACCAGCCAACGCCACAAACGACATAAAGCCAATGTACGGAAACATGATGCGCGTCATCACAACCGATGCGTTGAATGCCGTTGGGTCGCTTTCTAGGCCGGTAGCAATAAAATAAATCAGTAACGGCGAGGCGAGGATGCCGACGATACAGGTAAGTAGCATCACCCAGATCATCACGGTCGCAACATGGTCGACAAGATGTTTGGTCGCATCCTGTCCCTTTTTATTTTTGTATTCACCTAGAATCGGCACAAAAGCCTGAGAGAAAGCCCCTTCGGCGAATAGTCGTCGCAACAAATTGGGGATGCGGAAGGCAATATTGAAGGCGTCGGTAAAGGCTGAGGCACCAAAAGTAGACGCAAATAAAATTTCGCGAATCAGGCCCGCTATACGTGACAACATCGTCATGCCAGAGACGGTGGCAAGCGTTTTATGCAAGTTCATGGAGCGGCATTATAGCCGCTGAAGTTGTCGACTTGCAGCTTTGTCACGAAGGGATGATCACTAGTGAAAAATGCGCTTCTAATAATTGCCTAATGGTGGGCTGTTGTACTTAATTTGAGTCAAACAAGTAACGGGCTAACAATGATTTGCTCATCGGTGAAAAAGTAGCTATACTCCATGGCTTTACAGAATTCTGCGTCGCGGTCTGATTTGTTTTGCCGCGTAAGCATTCCCTACCTCGTTTTAGGAAATATAAATGGCAAATACCGCACAAGCACGTAAGCGTGCTCGTCAAGCAGTCGCACAAAACCTGCACAACTCTAGTCAGCGCTCAACTTTGCGTACAGCTATCAAAGCTGCTCGCAAAGCAATCGCAGGTGGCGATAAAGCCGCTGCAGCCCTGGTTTTGCAACAGTCGGTATCGACTATTGATCGTATTGCAGACAAGAAAATTATCCACAAGAACAAAGCTGCACGCCATAAAAGCCGTCTAAACGCAGCTTTGAAAGCAATTGCAGCGTAAGTAAAGTTGATTGCTGGTCCCATTTAGCGATGCGTTCAGCGAAAAAACTTACTAAATACAACAAAATCCCTGAATAACTTCTGTTGTTCAGGGATTTTGTTTTTATATGTTCTACAAGGTGAATTTAGAAGGCTGGTTATTGCCGAGGTAGGCCACTAATCATCATGCCTGGTTTCAAGTGTCTTTGTTCAAACCAGTTTTGATTCATTTCCAGCGCATAAAATGCTGCTCTGTCAGCGCAATGTGAATCTAATGTCTGGGCTTTCATCTCTTCTATATTGATGATGGTGCCATTTTGGTCGAGAAATGCGACCGAGAGCGGTATTAATGTGTTTTTCATCCACATGCATACGCCAGCAGGTGCATCGAATATAAACACCATGCCATCGTTGGACGCCATTTGCCTGCGAAACATTAATCCTTGTTCGCGTTGTGCTTCGGTCGAAGCGACTTCAGCTTTAATTAGATGTATTCCTGCATTTAATGAAATTATTGGAAAGTGTTGCACTTCCTGCGCCGCAGCATTGTTAATAATGCCGAGGTTGCCAAGGCATGCGAATGCGATAACTACAAGAGACAGGCGATATTTACTCATGTTAATAAAGTCCTTTTTTGATTAGGCTCGATTATACAGAGAGAGGGATGCTGAATGCTGTCAGCTTTTGTTGAGAATTTGAAAGATATTTTCTTGTTAAAACGGACGCTAAAATAAAAAAGACAGGCAACGCCTGTCTTTTTTCTAACTACCTACCTGAATTATTTGGCAGGGGCATCAGCAGCCGGAGCAGCGGGTACTTTTTTAGCGACTTTTTTATGTTTCTTGGCGACTTTTTTAGCGGCTGGAGCTGCGGCAGCAGGTGCAGAAGCCGCTGGAGCTGCCATAGGAGCCGGAGCATCAGCAGCGAAAACGGAAGTTGCGAATAGGCCAGCTACCAAAACAGCGATCAGTTTAGACATTTGAGAATCCTTTTGATTAGTAATCAAGTAAGTACATCAATGATTCATTTGAATCACTGTCATTAACGGTGGTGCTTCTATACGGTTGACAGGTTATTTTAAAAATAAACAAAATAATATTTTGTTTATGAATGTGGGTGATACCAGATTCGCTGCAAGAAACCGGTACAGTAAGTAAGGCCGCATAATCGTTTATACGTCGCCACCTCTCCTGGCTGTACAGTCGGACTGTCTGCGTCGGGGTGCCTAGTCTAAACAATTATGCGGCCTTACTTAAGATTTAATCGTTTTTCAGGCGTATTAATTCAGATGGATCAATTTCGCGGAATTCACCGGGCCATAGCGGGTGCGTTTCTAGTGAGATTTTGCCAATCGCAACTCTGATGAGACGCAACGTTGGCAAATTAACTGCGGCGGTCATCCTGCGTACCTGCCGATTTTTCCCTTCAGAAATCGTGAGTGCCAGCCAACTGGTTGGTTTGTCGATGCGTTCTCGAATTGCCGGAATGCGCGGCCATAACCAATCGGGTTCATCAATTTGTCGTACTTCGCAGGGTTGCGTCACGAAGTCTCCCAAATCAAGTCCATTACGTAAGAGAGTGAGCATTTCTGCGTCAGGAAAGCCTTCGACTTGGGCTAAATAAGTTTTTGGTTGCTTAAAAGTGGGATGGCTGATGTGGTGCTGCAACTTGCCGTCGTCGGTCAATAATAGTAATCCCTCACTGTCGGCATCAAGCCTTCCGGCTGGATAAATGTTAGGAATGGTTAAATAGTCGGCCAAGGACTCGCGCGACGGATGCGCTGAGAATTGGCACATAACCTGAAAAGGTTTATTGAATAGGATAAGAGACATGCCGTAGTGTCGCAAAAACGTAGCGTCTAGTAAAATACTAGTGCATAATACGAAACGACTGTCTTATGTCTTATATAAGACTGGATTTAAAGTAAAAGCTAAATCCTAAGCCACCACCTTCTCGCCTCATCCTCGGAGATACTGAATGTCCCAACATATTAAAGTGCCTGCTGAAGGCAAAAAAATCACCGTCAATGCTGATTTTTCGCTTAATGTCCCTGACAACCCAATCATTCCTTACATCGAAGGTGATGGTACCGGTGTTGATATTAGCCCGGTCATGATCAAGGTAGTTGATGCAGCGGTTACCAAAGCGTATGACGGTAAGCGCAAAATCAACTGGATGGAAGTCTATGCCGGAGAAAAGTCTACGAACGTCTACGGTCCTGATGTCTGGCTGCCAGCAGAAACGCTTGCGGCTATCAAGGATTATGTTGTTTCAATTAAAGGTCCATTGACTACGCCAGTTGGCGGTGGAATTCGCTCGCTCAACGTAGCATTGCGTCAAGAATTGGATCTGTACGTTTGTTTGCGCCCGGTACGCTACTTTACAGGCGTGCCATCGCCAGTACGGGAGCCGGAAAAAACTGATATGGTCATTTTCCGTGAAAACTCAGAAGATATTTACGCTGGGATCGAATGGCAAGAGGGTAGCGAAGGCGCCAAGAAGCTGATTGCTTTCCTGATCAACGAAATGGGCGTTAAGAAGATTCGCTTCCCTGATACATCCGGTATTGGTATCAAGCCAGTTTCACGCGAAGGTACAGAACGTTTGGTACGTAAGGCGATTCAGTACGCAATCGATAATGACAAGCCATCTGTGACGATTGTTCACAAGGGCAATATCATGAAGTTCACCGAAGGTGGCTTCCGTGATTGGGCATATGCACTTGCGCAAAACGAATTTGGCGCTGAGTTGATTGATGGTGGTCCTTGGGCGAAATTTAAGAATCCCAAGACTGGTCGCGAAATTATCGTTAAAGATTCGATCGCCGACGCTTTCCTTCAACAGATTTTGTTACGTCCGAATGAGTACAGTGTTATTGCAACACTTAACTTGAACGGCGACTATATTTCTGATGCATTGGCGGCACAAGTTGGTGGTATCGGGATTGCTCCAGGTGCTAATTTGTCGGATTCGATTGCGATGTTCGAAGCAACGCACGGTACTGCGCCAAAATATGCAGGTAAAGACTATGTCAATCCAGGTTCACTGATTTTGTCTGCCGAAATGATGCTGCGTCACATGGGCTGGTTAGAAGCTGCTGACCTGATCATCGCATCAATGCAAAAATCAATTTCCTCGAAAAAGGTCACTTACGACTTTGCGCGCTTAATGGAAGGCGCAACACAAGTTTCGTGCTCAGGATTTGGTGATGTGTTGATTGAGAATATGTAATACAAATAAGTATGTTGAAAACCCAGAAGCCAGAATTTAAAAGTTCTGGCTTTTTTTTGAGCGCAACAAAAGTACTCCGGACACTATTAGTGTCCTTTGTCACATTTTTGTAAAAATGGAGGCGAGTTAATTTATTGGGCGCAAGCAACAGCGAGGATGCCGAGTATTCTTCCCGAAAAATGCTCTTGAATTCTATCGTTGTAACGTCATCTGCATTGCAGTAAGAAAGCGCGTACTATTAAATTAATTTTGATTTAATTCAGTCCTTCGCAGAGTTTAGTCTGCATATTTGTATGAACGTTTTAGAATAGACGCATGGTAACTAAGCATGAAGATGGAACGGTAGCGACGCGACAAGAGCAAAAGCTCAAGCCGCCTCCTATGTATCAAGTATTTTTGTTGAATGATGACTTCACACCAATGGAGTTTGTCGTTGCTGTGATTCAGGAATACTTCAACAAGGATCGAGAGACCGCGACGCAGATTATGCTCAAAGTGCATCGCGAAGGTAAAGGCATGTGTGGCGTATTTTCTAAAGATGTCGCATCCACAAAAGTCGAATTAGTATTAACGCACGCGCGAAAAGCAGGGCATCCCCTGCAATGCGTAATGGAGGAAGCATGATTGCGCAGGAACTGGAAGTAAGTTTGCACATGGCGTTTGTTGAGGCTCGACAAGCACGGCACGAGTTCATCACTGTTGAGCATTTGCTGCTGGCGCTGCTAGATAACCCATCAGCGGCAGAAGTGCTGCGAGCCTGTGCTGGAAACATTGAGGATATGCGTAAGACGTTGACGATTTTTATCGGCGATAACACGCCCACAGTTCCGGGCTCCGGTGAGGTAGATACGCAGCCTACACTCGGCTTTCAACGCGTGATTCAGCGTGCGATTATGCATGTTCAGTCGGCGTCTAACGGCAAGAAAGAGGTCACCGGTGCGAATGTACTGGTCGCTATTTTTGGCGAGAAAGATTCGCATGCCGTTTATTACTTACATCAGCAAGGCGTGACGCGTCTGGATGTTGTCAATTTTATTTCGCACGGCGTGCGTAAGGATCAGGTCAGCGATCCACAAAAATCCTCTGAGGGCGTCGAAGAGGTGCAGGTAGAAGGGCAGCAAAAAGAAAGTCCGTTAGACCAATTCACACAAAATTTAAACAAACTAGCGATTGAAGGCAAAATCGATCCATTGATCGGTCGTGAGTTTGAAGTCGAGCGTGTCATCCAGACCTTGTGCCGCCGCCGCAAAAACAATCCATTGTTGGTCGGTGAGGCGGGAGTCGGTAAGACTGCTATCGCTGAGGGCTTAGCATGGCGCATTACGCAAGGCGATGTTCCTGAAATTTTAAGCAACGCGATTGTCTACTCGCTGGATATGGGCGCTTTATTGGCTGGGACTAAATACCGTGGTGATTTCGAGCAGCGTCTGAAAGCCGTGCTTAAGCAGCTTAAAGACAGTGAGCACGGTATTTTGTTTATCGATGAAATCCACACTATCATCGGTGCCGGATCGGCATCGGGCGGTACCTTGGATGCCTCGAATTTATTAAAGCCGGCGCTATCAAGTGGTCAACTGAAATGTATCGGTGCAACCACGTACACCGAGTTCCGTGGCGTGTTCGAGAAAGATCATGCTTTGTCACGTCGCTTCCAGAAGATTGATGTCAACGAGCCGACAGTTGAGCAAACTGTACAAATTTTACGTGGCTTGAAGTCGCGTTTTGAAGAGCATCATGGTGTCAAATATTCTGCAATTGCATTGACCACAGCCGCCGAATTGGCGGCGCGCTTTATCAATGATCGTCACTTGCCCGACAAAGCGATCGACGTTATCGACGAAGCAGGGGCTGCGCAACGGGTATTACCCAAGTCGAAGCAAAAGAAAACAATTGGCAAAACTGAGATTGAAGACATCATTTCAAAGATTGCTCGCATTCCTCCGCAAACTGTCAATCAGGACGATCGCAGCAAGCTCAAGACGATAGACCGTGATTTGCGTAATGTCGTCTTCGGTCAGGATCCTGCGATTGATGCCTTGGCCTCAGCAATCAAGATGGCGCGCGCAGGTCTGGGTAAGACTGACCGGCCGATTGGTTCTTTCCTTTTCTCTGGTCCGACAGGCGTAGGTAAAACTGAGGTAGCAAAGCAGTTGGCGTTTATCCTGGGTATCGACTTAATTCGCTTCGATATGTCTGAATATATGGAGCGTCACGCAGTGAGCCGTTTGATCGGTGCGCCACCGGGATATGTCGGATTCGATCAAGGAGGTTTATTGACTGAGGCGGTCACCAAGAAGCCGCATGCAGTGTTGCTACTGGATGAAATCGAAAAAGCCCATCCTGATATTTTCAATATTCTGTTGCAAGTGATGGATCACGGCACGCTGACTGACAACAATGGACGCAAGGCAGATTTCCGCAATGTGATCATTATCATGACCACCAATGCTGGTGCGGAGAGCCTACAAAAACGCACTATCGGCTTCACGGAGAAGAAGGAAGCTGGCGATGAAATGGTGGATATCAAACGGATGTTTACGCCGGAATTCCGTAACCGCATAGATTCGATCATCAGTTTCCGCGCCTTGGATGAAGACGTCATTCTGCGTGTTGTCGATAAATTCCTGATGCAGCTAGAAGAGCAATTGCATGAGAAAAAAGTCGAAGCAGTCTTCTCTGAGAATTTGCGTAAATTCTTAGCGCGCAAAGGTTTTGATCCATTGATGGGTGCACGACCGATGTCGCGTTTGATTCAAGACATGATCCGTAAGGCGCTGGCTGACGAGCTCTTGTTCGGTAAGTTGGTCGCCGGTGGTCGGGTTACGGTGGATCTGGATGAGAAAGAGCAGATTAAGCTGGAGTTTCCGACAAAGAATCCAGCAAAGCCAGCAACGCCGCAAGAGACTGTTGAGGTTGAGTAGTTATTAATAAAACTGGTATTCATCGAGCTTGATTCATCCAGCTTGCCCGATAAAAAAGCCCGAATTCACATCTGTGATTCGGGCTTTTTAACAAGCAAAGCAACAAGGTACTCAGTTTCACACAACATCCCAGCTGTATTCGTCCAACATGAAACAAGTAAAATGCAGTGCACAAAATGACTGATGCGCCACAGAAAGCACTAAGGCGTCAGCGTTGCACCAACTGCCTGTTTTGCATCGATCTCGATGACAGTTTTTTGGATTATTGCTAATCGCGCAGACGTCGCCGGATGTATGGCTGTATGTCCATTCGGTACGTTGACGGGATATTGGGTGGCAAGGCGTTGCCAAAATACTGCGGCGTTATCGATCTTATAGCCAGCGCGTGCAACCATATACAGGGCAAGTTTGTCCGCTGCAACATCTAACTGCTGTGTATATGGCTTCACCCCAGCCCCCCCCGATAATGCACTAGTATCCGGACGCAGGCGAATCAGGTTATCGATAATCTCGCTCATGGTCCCGGTCATGTGTTGTCTGACTACATGCATCAAAGTGTTATGGGCCATTTCACGGGCGATCACATATGCCAGTTCATCATCAGTTTGTGCGAACTTCACCATTCCAGATGTAATCAGGACACGACGTCCATCGGCATAGCTATTGACGTTATCGGTGTTCCCTAGTTCGACACCAAATGCGCAGGCGCGTGTCAGCGGCACATTAATGTTGATGTTTTTACCGCTACGCGTTAGTCCCAAATTAATCGTTGTGTTTTTATTGACCAATGGACCAAGCATTAATGCGGCTTGTCGCTCGGCATTCGGGCCGGGCGGAACCGGTTTGCCTTGTATCGTGGCGAGTTGATCGCCGGGTTTGACGCCTGCCTGTTCTGCACCACTTCCAGCCAATACACCAGTGACCTGAAGTTGATCAGACAAGCCTAAAGAAACTTGTGCTGCCTCAATGAATTCGGTCGAGTAAGAAAATTTTGTTTTTGCCGTAAAGCCGAGCAAGTTGCGCGCATTGTTGCGACAAAGGACGGCATTATTCACTAATAGTGGCGCGGCGACGTCATATAAGCGGTCCTGCTGCGTAACCAATGCGCGTAGTTCTGCTTGTTGCGGGTTTGTGGGTGTTTTTATCGGTTTCGTTGTTATCGCCGGGGGGGTAACAACTGTTGGCACCCCTGTTGCGACAACGCCAGGTTCTTGGGTTGCACATGCTGCGAGAAAAATTAGTGGCAGGGCAACGGCATAACGTTTTACATCAAATTTCAGAGCCAACCATTGTCGATAGTTTGTTGCTTTCATCGATATCTCCATCAGTGTTTTCCGGTACTTCCGAAGCCACCGGTTCCGCGTGTACTGCTGTCGAAATCGGTAACGACGTTAAAATTCACCCGCATGACAGGCACTACGATCAGTTGCGCCAGACGTTCCATTGGATTGATAACGAATTCAGTGTCACCCCGATTCCAGGTCGATACCATCAGCGGACCTTGATAATCCGAGTCAATCAGACCGACCAGATTGCCCAGCACAATACCGTGCTTATGGCCCAGACCGCTACGCGGCAAAATCATGGCAGCGTATGCTGGATCCCCAATATGGATTGCCAGCCCGGTCGGGATTAAATGCGTTTCGCCCGGCTTGATCGTCAGCGGCGCATCGAGACAGGCACGTAAATCCAGGCCAGCACTTCCTTCGGTGGCATGCGTTGGCAATTGATCTTGCATGCGTGGATCGAGAATTTTTACGTCTATTGTTGTCATGGAGTAAATTTATCTACTAAGTATTTTTTGAGAAAGGTAAGATTCATCGCTACAAAATGCATTTATAAGCGCATCGACCAAACCGCGAGTGAGTCATTGCAGGGTGATAACTTCAGGCAACCCGCATCGCAATTTCAGCCATTAGTTGGCGTGCAAGTTGCAGCTTATTTGCACGAGGAAAACTGGTGTGACCTTCGACGTCGAATAGCACAAGTTGGTTCTCGTCTTTGCCAAATGTATCGGGGCCGATATTGCCGACCAACAGCGGTACATTTTTCTTTTTGCGTTTTGATTCTGCATGCTCCAGCAGATTTTCTGATTCTGCAGCAAAGCCCACGCAGTAAGGCCGCAGCGGCAATGGCAGCGCGGCAATCGCGGCGAGAATATCAGGGTTTTGTCCGAATACTAGTTCTGGCGTATCTCCGGCAGCATTTTTTTTGAGTTTCTGGTCGCTTGCATTGACGACGTACCAATCGGCGACTGCGGCCACCGCGATAAAAATATCCTGACCCTGACTTTCGATGTTGCGTAACACCGCATCGTACATTTGCCGTGCGCTAAGAACGTCAATGCGTTGCACACCAAAAGGCACAGGCAGAGCGGTCGGGCCAGAAATGAGCGTCACTTCCGCACCAGCCTCACGCGCAGCGCGGGCAAGCGCATAGCCCATTTTCCCAGATGAAAGATTGGTGATACCGCGTACCGGATCGATTGCTTCAAACGTTGGTCCGGCGGTGATGAGCAAGCGTTTGCCTTGCAATACTTTAGGCTGAAATGTGGCCACTAGCGCGTTGAGTAATTGATCGGCTTCCAACATGCGCCCGAGACCAATTTCACCGCAAGCTTGCTCTCCCGCCGCAGGGCCGAGCAATTGGATACCATCTGCTAATAGCTGTGCTGCGTTGCGTTGCGTTGCCGGGTTTTCCCACATTTCGACGTTCATGGCTGGTGCTACTAGCAAAGATAGCGTCGCCGGTCTTGCCACGCACAGCGTTGAGAGTAAATCATCGCACATACCGTGCGCTAACTTGGCCATAAAATCAGCGGAGCAGGGGGCAATCACGATAGCGTCGGCATCGCGGGTCAGGTCAATATGCGGCATGTTGTTGCCGATACGCGCGTCCCACTGATCGGTATAGACCGTTTGCCCCGACAGGCCCTGCATCGTCACCTGCGTGATGAATTGAAGTGCGCCTTGGGTCATCACGACTTGTACTGATGCACCCGCTTTGATCATTGCACGGGTGAATTCGGCGGCTTTGTAGCAGGCAATCCCGCCGGTCAGGCCGAGTACGATTTTTTTACCAGCGAGATCCATGATTACTCCTGGAGTAAGTAAAACAAAGGCTGAGGTTGCTTATTTTCTATTCACGCGACGCAGCTCATCTAAGATGAACAATACCGCGCCTATGCAAATCGCGCTATCGGCGATATTGAATGCAGGCCAATGCCAGCGGCCAATGTAAAGATCCACAAAGTCGATCACGTGGCCGTAGGCGATCCGGTCGGTAACATTACCCAACGCACCGCCGAGTATGAATGCCAGTGCGGTACAAAACATCCGTTGGCCAGCGTGGCGCTTGAGCAAAAAAACAATAAAAATTGCCGCAGCAATGCCGATTGCCGTAAATAAATAGCGCTGCCAGCCGGACGCAGAACCAAGAAAGCTGAAAGCCGCACCGGGGTTGTACACCAACACCAGATTGAAGAAACTGGTCACCGGATGCGATTCGCCATAGGTGAACAAGCGTGTAATGGTGACCTTGGTCAACTGGTCTAGCAGAATCACGATCCCTGCAATTCCCATCCATGGAAGTAATCCAGCGCTTAACTTACCGGAGGATGTCGAGTGGGATGAGGGTGAGCGTTTTTTAGTAGCCATAAATAATAGTTTCAGCAAGAAAAAGGGCAGGAAATTTAGGCAATTGCATAAACGACCTGAACTGATTTCAGGTCGTTTATGAATGTCACTTATCTAGGCGTATCAGGCGAAATGACGCTCTTCGCCGCTGCCAAACAAATTAGAAACACAACGCCCACATAGGGTTGCATGTTCTGCATGGCTTCCAACATCGGCCCGATAGTGCCAGCAGCGCTCGCATTTTTGTTGCGTCGATGGCGTCACTAGAATGGCTTCCTCTGCTTCCGATGCGACTTCAGTAGCGGTTGCTGCCGATGTGATCAGGATAAATTTCAGATCGTCGCCAACGCTGCGCAATAACGCATATTTAGCGGCGGTGACCTTTAGTTCTACTTCAGCTTGAAGCGATGAACCGATGCCACCTGCAGTACGTACTTCTTCGAGCTGCTTAGTTACTTCTGCACGCAAAGTACGCAAAGCATTGAATTTCTCGATCAAGGCCGCGCCGTCATCAATCACTGGCAGGGTGTAATAAGTTTGTGTAAAGATCGTCTCGTCGCTTTCAGCAAAAGCTTCTTTGCTGGCAAAGAAGGACCATGCTTCTTCGGCGGTGAACGATAAAGTCGGCGCGATCAAGCGCAGCAATGCTTGCGTGATATGCCAGATCGCGGTTTGTGCCGAACGGCGCGCGTGTGCGGTGACGCCGCCTGTATATAAACGGTCTTTCAGGATGTCGAGATAAAAGCCACCCAAATCTTCCGAGCAATACATCTGCAATTTTGAGACCACCGGATGAAACTCGTAGCCTTCGTAATGTTGCAGAATATCGGCCTGCAATTGCGTCATGCTGGCAATTGCATAACGGTCGATTTCCAGCAAATCGGCTATCGGCACCGCATCGGTCAACGGATTGAAGTCCGAGGTATTCGCCAGCAAAAACCGCAACGTATTCCGGATGCGGCGATACGCTTCAGTGACGCGCTTGAGGATCTCGTCAGAAATGGTGATTTCGCCGGAGTAATCGCTGGAGGCAACCCACAGGCGCAGAATTTCTGCGCCCAGCGTGTCCGACACTTTCTGCGGTTCGATCCCGTTTTTCATCGACTTCGACATCTTCTTGCCTTCACCATCGACTACAAATCCGTGCGTCAACAGCGCCTTGTAAGGCGCACGGCCATTGAGCATGGACGAGGTAAGCAATGACGAGTGAAACCAGCCGCGGTGCTGATCCGAGCCTTCCAGATACAAATCGGCCGGGAATTGCGATTGCAGATGATGCGATCCGCGCAATACCGTTTGATGGGTCAGGCCGGAGTCAAACCAGACGTCCAGCGTGTCTTTGTTTTTCATGTACAGATCAGCTTCATCGCCGAGAAATTCTTTTGGATCAAGCGCCTGCCAGGCTTCGATCCCGCTTTTTTCGATACGCTGCGCAATTTGTTCTAGCAGTTCGGCTGTGCGTGGATGCAATTCGCCAGTTTCTTTATGCACGAAAAAGGCCATCGGCACGCCCCATTGGCGTTGGCGCGAGAGAGTCCAGTCCGGGCGATTGACGATCATCCCATGCAGACGGGCTTTGCCCCAGGATGGGAAAAAGGAGGTCTCTTCAATTGCTTTGATCGCCGTTTTACGCAAACTGTCGCTGCCATCTTTTGGCGTGTTGTCCATACTCGCAAACCACTGCGATGTTGCACGATAGATGATCGGCGTTTTATGACGCCAGCAATGCATGTAGCTGTGATCGAACATTTCGAGCTTGAACAGCGCGCCGACTTCTTCCAGCGTCGCGCAAACAGGCTTCGACGCTTCCCAGATAGTCAGGCCACTGAACAGCGGCAATGTCGAGGCATAGCGTCCATCGCCCATGACCGGGCTGATGATGTCGTCGTCTTTCATGCCGTGCGCTTTGCACGAAATAAAGTCTTCGATACCGTAGGCCGGGGCCGAGTGAACAATGCCGGTGCCGCTCTCTGTCGTGACGTACTCGCCCAGATATACCGGCGACAAACGATCGTAGCCGGGATGGGCGCTGGCTAGCGGATGTTTGAAATTGATGAGTGACAACGCCGCGCCTTTGCAGGTGGCGATGACGTTGCCTTCAAGGCCGAAACGCACCAGACATGCCGCGACCAAATCTTGCGCCAAGAGCAGCAACAACGGCTCGCCATTGCGCACGGTCTGGACCAATGCGTAGTCAATTTCCGGGTGAACGTTGAGCGCTTGATTGGACGGAATGGTCCACGGCGTAGTAGTCCAGATGACAACATAACCTTTCTCAACCGGCAATGTCGCCAGGCCGAACGCCGCAGCTAATTTTTCCGGCTCAGCAAAAGGAAAGCCAACATCAATCGACGGATCACGCTTGTCCTGATATTCGACCTCTGCTTCAGCCAGTGCCGAGCCGCAATCGAAACACCAGTTGACCGGTTTCAAGCCGCGATAGACGTAGCCTTTTTCCAATATCGTGCCGAGCGCACGCAACTCATCGGCTTCGTTGCTGAAATTCATGGTTTTGTAGGGATTGTCCCACTCACCCAGAACGCCCAGACGGATGAAATCCTTGCGTTGCAAGTCAATCTGCTCGTTGGCATAGGCCCGCGCTTTGGCTTGCACTTCGGCGACCGGCAGATTTTTGCCGTATTTCTTTTCGATCTGGATTTCAATCGGCATGCCGTGGCAATCCCAGCCCGGCACGTATTGCGCATCGAAGCCAGCCATGTTACGGGCTTTGACGATCATGTCTTTGAGAATTTTGTTGACGGCATGGCCGAGATGAATTTCGCCATTCGCGTACGGTGGGCCGTCATGCAGAATGAATTTTGGACGTGCTTTGGAAGCTTTCCGAATCCGCTCGTAGACTTTTTTGTCTTGCCATTGCTTGACCCATTGCGGCTCGCGCTTGGCAAGGTCGCCACGCATCGGGAAAGCAGTCTCGGTCATATTCACCGGATATTTGCTTTGTACTTTGGCGGCTTTGGGCGGCTTATTGTTTTCTGGCTGTGGTATTTGTGTTTGCGTTGGCAGGTCGGACATAATTTTTCTTCAATGAAATTCAGTGGATGTCGGCGGCAAAGCGGCTCTCAGAGTATTGCGGCCTACGATGGTGCTGATGTGGTGCTGTAACAGCGTCAAATTCGATCGGTCGTTGAAATCGTGGCGCTGTCGTGCTGGCGGAAATAATCACGCGCATTTCCAACATCGCGCCTGATTGCGGTAATTAATGTTGGTAAATCGACGTACTTTTCTTCATCGCGCAGTTTGTGTAAAAACTCAACCTTGACGACTTTGCCGTAACAGTCGCCCGCGTAATCGAGGATGAACGCTTCGAGCAACACGCGTCCGCTGTTATCGACAGTGGGGCGGGTACCGATGCTGGCCACGGCCGGTAATGATTGTTCATCCAGGCCATGTACGCGTACGACGAAGATGCCCGATAGCGCTGGCTGTTTATGATGCACACGCAAATTCAGCGTAGGAAAGCCGATCTCACGCCCAAGTTTTTTGCCGTGGACAACATGGCCGGATATCGCATACGGATGACCAAGCAAGGTCCGCGCTGTTGTAAAGTCGCCAGCCGCTAGCGCCGCCCGCACCGCAGACGATGAGATGCGCGTGCCGTCACTCATGACGTTAGGCAAGGTGACCACCTGAAAACCGTATTGTTTACCTGCCGCGATCAGGGTCGCAAGATTTCCGGCTCTTTGTTTTCCAAAACAAAAATCCTCGCCAACCATCAGCCATTTGACGTGTAAGCCTTGAACCAGAATTTTTTCGATAAAGTCTTGCGGCGACAGGGACGAGAAATGGGCATTGAAATGTTCGACGATCACGCGATCGATACCGGCGAGTTCTAACGATTGTAGTTTGTCGCGTAAATTGGCGACACGAGCGGGAAGCGTGACTGGATGCTGTGCTTGCTGCGCAAAAAATTCACGCGGATGCGGCTCAAACGTCATCACTGCTGCGTCTAGCCCTAATTCGGTTGCGGCTTTGCGCACATGGGCGAGCAAAACCTGGTGGCCGCGATGTACGCCGTCAAAGTTGCCGATAGTCAACGCGCAAGGTGCGCGCGATTGGGCGTTGGGAAGTCCGCGAAATACCTTCATGGAAGTGGCCGGGATAGACGTTGCAAAACCGTAGATTATAAATGCTTTCGCGTCGCAACTTGCGCCTACCAGTCGAATGGTTGGCTGTTCTTTCTCAATATCTGCTTCAAAACGGTGAAAATCAAAAAAATCGCCCGAAAGGGCGATGGAATAAATTGGTTTCTAAAATGTTGTTAAGTCGGATTTTTACTGCCGAGCAAGCCGCTCAGCATGCCCGCTACCGCACCTAAACCGCCACTCATTTCCGGAATCTGACCATTTGGGGTCAATTTATTAATCAATTCGGGGAGTATTTCTGATAAATGGCCAGCTGTTTCCTCTTTCGACAGTCCGCTGGCCTGTGCCAATTGTTCAAGTTGCCCACCGCCTAAAGCCTGTTGTACCTGATCGGCTGACACCGTTTGATTCTGATCATTGCCAATCCATGATTTGACGAGGTCACCAAGCCCGGTATTCTGGAATTGACTTAGTAAGCCGCTCAGGCCACCGGCATTTTCCCCTTGAGCACCGGATGTGAGCATGCTGAGCGCAGCTTGCATGAGCATCGTTTTAGGATCATTCGTTTGCGCGGGCTGTCCTCCTGCACTGTTGACTGCGCCGAGTAAGTTATCTAAAAGTCCCATCATTTTCTCCAAATAAAGAACAACAAAGAACCAACAAAGAACCAAATAAATCGACTAAGTTGCTTGTTACATCTCACCCCAAATCGCATTCAATGCCGCCAGTGCCGCCAAACCAGCCGTTTCCGTGCGTAAAATTCTCGCTCCCATTGATAGCATCAACGCCCCTTGCGCACAGGCGGCATTTTCTTCCGCTTCGGTAAATCCCCCTTCAGGACCAATCAGTAACGCCACCGATTGCGGCGGTTGATGGCGCGCCCAATTGGATAAAGAATCTTCTCCGCGTGGGGATAGCAAAATCCGTTTGTGTAAATCTTGTTGACTTAGCCATTCATTGAGCGAGGCTAGTTTGGCAAGATGCGGCAAGCGATTACGTCCGCTTTGCTCCGAGGCGGCCACAATCACTCCCTGCCAATGCGCTTGCTTCTTCTCAAGTCGATCAGCGCTCAGGCGCACAACGCAACGTTGTGCGGAGAGGGGTTGGATAGCGGCAGCGCCCAACTCAACCGCTTTTTCGATAATCCAGTCTAATTTTGACGCTTCTGGCAACGCTTGTGCCAGCGTAATGGCGTAGGGCAACTCGACTTCACGCGCAGAGAAAGTTTTGATCTCAACATTCACGCGCTTTTTTTCTATGCTGGTAATGCTCGCGGTGTATTCGCCTCCGCTGCCATTAAATAAGGTAATCGGGGTGCCGAGCGCTAAGCGCAGCACTTGTATGTGATGCGCGACAGACTCAGGCAGCGCCAGGGTGGCGCCAATGTCAAGTTGGATCGGGATGTAAAAACGCGGCATAGGCTGGGTGTTCATGGCGGTAATAAGGACAGTGGCAAGTATGAAGGAATCTGATCCAATTCGCTATTTCGCATTCCCATCGTCTTTGCGCATGCGTCGTAGAGTGCGCGAAATCAATACCAATGATGCCCATTTGTCTATCGATACATGCCCATCGGTGCGGAATTACAGCGGTAGAGGCAGCATTTTGGTAAAATATCGCGCTTTAGCAGCCTTGATATTACTGTTATTTCTGTGAAGTAACATCAATTGCCTGCACTCCGCTCAATTGTTGTCTAACCGTAAAAACCATGACCTCCACACTCCCGACCTCTAAGATGGCCAATGCGATTCGCGCCTTGGCAATGGATGCAGTACAAAAAGCCAATTCCGGCCATCCGGGCATGCCGATGGGCATGGCGGAAATCGCAGTGGCACTCTGGGCCAAGCACTACCGCCACAATCCAGCTAATCCAAAGTGGATCAATCGTGATCGTTTTGTGTTGTCGAATGGTCATGGTTCGATGCTGCAATATGCGCTGTTGCACCTCACCGGCTACGATCTGCCGATGGATGAGTTGCGTAACTTCCGTCAAATGCATTCAAAAACGCCGGGTCATCCGGAGTTGGGCTATACGCCCGGCATAGAAACCACGACCGGTCCGTTAGGTCAGGGTTTGACGAACGCGGTTGGCATGGCCTTAGCTGAAAAATTGCTGGCAGCAGAATTTAATCAGCCTGAATTCCCCATCATTGATCATTTCACTTATACCTTCGTCGGCGACGGTTGCCTGATGGAAGGCATTTCGCACGAAGCCTGTTCGCTGGCTGGCACGTTGCGCCTGTCGAAATTGATCGTGCTCTATGACGACAACGGCATTTCGATTGATGGTCGGGTGGAAGGCTGGTTTAAAGACGACACCCCAAAACGCTTCGAAGCCTACGGCTGGAACGTCATCCGCAGCGTCAATGGGCACGATGTTGAGGCAGTCAACGCCGCTATCCATCAAGCCAAGTTGGCTGATAAGCCGACGCTGATTTGCTGCAAAACAGTGATCGGTCAAGGTTCGCCAAATCTGGCTGGCACTGACAAAGTTCACGGCGCGGCTTTGGGCGACAAAGAAATCGCCGCTGTGCGCGAAGCCATCGGCTGGCCTTATGCACCGTTTGAGATTCCTGCTGATGTCTACACCGCATGGGATGCGCGCGATCAAGGTCAAAAATTCGAAGCACACTGGGATACTTTGTTTGCCGCCTACAGCGCAGAATTTCCAGCGCAAGCTGCAGAATTGACGCGTCGCATGAGCGGCGAGTTGCCAGGCAATTTCGAGCAGACCCTCAGCGATTACGTCGCCAACTGCGTCGAAAAACAAGAAACCATTGCAACCCGTAAAGCCAGTCAAAATGCAATTCAGGCGCTTGCCCCAATCTTGCCGGAGTTTCTTGGCGGCTCCGCTGATCTGACTGGCTCGAATCTGACCAATTGGAAAGAATGCGTTGCCGTCCGTGCGGATCAGCCGGGGAACCATATTAATTACGGCGTGCGTGAATTCGGCATGAGCGCGATGATGAACGGAATCGCGGTGCATGGCGGTTATATCCCGTTTGGCGCAACCTTTCTGACCTTCTCCGATTACAGCCGTAACGCGCTGCGCATGGCTGCGTTGATGAAGATTCGTTCGATTTTTGTCTTCACGCATGACTCCATCGGCCTGGGCGAAGATGGTCCGACTCACCAATCGATTGAGCACGTATCCAGCCTGCGCCTGATTCCGCATCTGGATAACTGGCGTCCATGCGACACAGTCGAGTCTGCCGTGGCATGGGGTGAGGCGGTTAAGCGCCACGATGGTCCGAGTACCTTAATTTTCTCGCGTCAAAATCTGCAATATCAACAACGCGACGCTACCCAAATCGCCAATATCGCGCGCGGTGGCTATGTGTTGAAAGAGGCAAAAGACGCTAAAGGCATCATCATTGCGACCGGCTCTGAAGTTGAGTTAGCAATGAAGGCGGCCGAAGCGCTGGCAGCTGAAGGTATCGCAGTACGCGTAGTCTCCATGCCATGTACCGACGTTTTCGACCGTCAGGAAGCGGCATATAAAGCCAGCGTCCTTGAGCGTGGCTTGCCACGCGTTGCGGTAGAGGCGGGCGTTACTGCGACCTGGCATAAATATGTCGGACTCGAAGGCGCAGTCGTCGGTATCGATACTTTCGGCGAGTCGGCACCGGCTAACGTGCTGTTCAAGCACTTCGGCTTCACAGTCGAAAATGTCGTCGCGCAAGTCAAACTTACGCTGGCATGAGTTTGACTACAAACAACTCTACCGACATCACGGAATTCACCAACAACGTTGGTGAATTTTCAGTTCGTCGCGCAACGGTTGCCGACGCTGCATTTATCGCAGCAGTACGCATCGATAGTTGGCGCGCCACCTATCGCGGTATCGTTCCCGTGGCCTATCTGGATGGCATGAATGTAGAAGAAAGCGCCGCGCTATGGACGCGGGTGTTGAGTGCCGAGTCTGACGCCGCTTGTGTGTTTGTCGCTGAAATCAACCGCGTGATTGTCGGGTTTGCTGCCGGGATGACGTTAAGCACGCCAAAGTCAGGCTTTGATAGCGAACTGACCGCGCTGTATCTGCATCCGTCGGTTCAGCGCGCCGGTATTGGTCGCCGCCTTGTGGCCCATGTGGCCAGTACGCTGGGTAATGCTGGTGCCAATAACATGCTGACATGGGTGTTGTCGCAAAATGAAATTGCCCGGCAGTTTTTTACCAAGCTCGGCGCAGAGCTGATCGTTGAGCAGACGTTTAGTTGGAATGATGAATTGGATTTGCAGGAAACAGGTTACGGCTGGCGCACGATCCGCGTTAAGTGAAGTGAAGTGAAAGTTAAATGCAGAGGATTGCGAACAATCATCTGCATGCATCTATTTTGTTCATACATTAGGAGAAAAATATGACTATTCGCGTTGCAATCAATGGCTATGGCCGCATCGGCCGCAACATCCTTCGTGCGCATTATGAAGGCGGTAAAAAGCATGATATCGAGATCGTCGCGATCAACGATCTGGGCGATCCAAAAACCAACGCCCATTTGACCCAATACGATACTGCACACGGTAAATTTCCTGGCACAGTAACGGTCGATGGCGATTCTATCGTCGTCAATGGCGACCGCATTAAAGTATTGGCGCAGCGCAATCCGGCTGAACTGCCTTGGGGTGAACTGAAGATTGACGTCGTGCTGGAATGTACCGGTTTCTTCACGACCAAAGAAAAAGCCAGCGCTCATATTCAAGGCGGCGCAAAGAAAGTCATTATTTCCGCACCCGGCGGCAAAGATGTGGATGCGACGATCGTTTTCGGCGTCAATCACGCAGTCTTGAAATCGACCGACACGGTGATTTCAAACGCATCGTGCACCACCAATTGCCTGGCTCCACTAGTCAAACCGCTCAACGACAAAATTGGTGTTGTGAATGGTCTGATGACGACGATCCATTCTTACACCAACGATCAGGTATTGACGGACGTTTATCACGAAGATTTGCGTCGTGCGCGCTCTGCCACCATGAACATGATCCCGGCTAAAACCGGCGCTGCTGCTGCTGTTGGTCTGGTGTTGCCAGAGTTGAACGGCAAGCTCGATGGTTTTGCGATTCGCGTACCAACGATCAACGTTTCGCTGGTTGATTTGTCGTTTGTCGCGGCCCGTGAAACCACGGTCGATGAAGTCAACGCCATCATGAAAGAAGCATCGGAAGGCGCACTCAAGGGTGTGTTGACGTACAACGTAGAGCAGTTGGTATCGATCGATTTCAACCACAATCCGGCGTCCTCGAATTTTGATGCAACGCTGACCAAAGTATCTGGCAGCCTGGTCAAAGTATCTAGCTGGTATGACAACGAGTGGGGTTTCTCGAACCGTATGCTCGATACCACTGTCGCGTTGATGAACGCCAAATAATCGGTATTCAAAGTCGGTCAGTGCAGTAAAAAGAAACCCCGCGAGTCGGGGTTTCTTTTTGACTGTTTAATTCACGCTTTCCACAAATACCGTCGCCAATAATCTCTTCACGGAAGCCGTCTCAGCAGCAACCCATTCAGGTGAGACGCGCGCACGTTCATCACCTTGCAACCGGCGTTGATGTTGCAGCTTGCGGAAATGGCGATATGCATTCGCCACTTCGTTAGCCAACGTTGCATCGATCAACTCCAGCGTTGCGCACAATTTCAACAGTGCGATATTCCCAATATCAGCGGTCAGTTCCGGATGGCTTGCGGAATGCTGCAAGACCAAAAATTGCACCAGAAATTCAATATCGATCATCCCGCCTGCATCATGCTTCAAATCAAACAAATCGCTGCGATTGCGGTTGGCATCGCGCATCTTTTGCCGCATCTCGCGCACTTCCCGTTGTAGTTTGACCGGGTCGCGTACCTGACGTAAAACATCGACGCGCAATGCTTCAAAGCGCTCGCCGAGAACGCTGTCGCCAGAACAAAATCTGGCCCGGGACAATGCCTGATGTTCCCATAGCCAGGCTGACTGCCGTTGGTATTTTTCAAACGTGGAAAACGGCGACACCAGCAAACCGCTGGCCCCGTCCGGACGCAAGGCGATATCGATATCGAATAAAATCCCGGCCGAAGTATGGCTCGTCATCCAGGTGATAAAACGCTGCGCTAATTTTGAGTAGAGCGCCGGTGCATCCTGATCGTCATCGTCGTACAGAAACACCACGTCCAGATCGGAGGCATAACTCAGTTCTTTGCCGCCTAATTTTCCATAGGCAATCACGGCAAATTTAGGTACTTCGCGGTGACGGTTGGGGAAGGTTTGCCAGACTGACTGTATCGTTGTCGCCACCACAATATCGGCCAGCAAGGACAGGTAATCGGCCAGGACTTCCACGCTGAGCGTACCTTCCAGATCTTGCGCCAATAGTCGGAATAGCTGAACGTGATGCAGCTCGCGCAGTAAATCGAGTTGGCGCTCGGTGTCGCCCGCGATGGCGTCCATCTGACGCCGACAGTCTTGCGCAAATACCGGCCAGTCTGGAACGGTATTGAGACTGCGACTATCGAGCAATTCATCGAGCAAAATCGGGTGACGCGTTAGAAATTTAGCGGCCCAATCGCTAGCGCCTATCATCCGGATGACGCGGATCAAGGTGTGTGGATATTCCGTGAGCAAGGCCAGATAGGCGGCGCGGCGGGCGATGGTTTCCAGAAAGTCGAGCAAGCGGCCAAGCGTGGTGAGATGCGTAGTGCCGTCGGTCATATTGGTTGCTGCCGACAGTTTGCCGATAATCGGCAAGGCCATATTGATTAAGGCGGTAAAACGATTGCGACTGATTTCCGGCAAGCTTTGTATCCGCGACGATTGCCAGGTGGTGGCGAGCCGGTGGGTGTTTTGATCGATATCGCTAAAGCCCAGCGCGGTCAAGACGCTGGCGATGGCCTCAGGACTATCGCGGTCACTTAATTCGCAGAGGTCGCAATCCTCATCGGCGTTGGCATTCTTGCCGTTTTGTTTGTCGTTGAAAATGGCGTCAAATTGAGCCGCGACCAGTACCCGGCGTTTTTCCAGTTCATGCAAGAGCGTCGCGGTATCGCTAAAACCCATCGCCTGCGCGATGATCAGACACTCGGTCTCGCTCGCTGGCAAAGTATGGGTTTGTGCGTCATCCAGATATTGCAAACGATGTTCCAGATTCCGTAAAAATTCGTAGGCTTCCAACAACTGTGCGACGTCATCGGCGGTGAGTAATTTTTTGTCGACCAGCGTGCGCAAGGTGCGCCGCGTGGAGCGGTCGCGCAGGGCTGGATCGAGTCCGCCGCGAATGAGCTGGAATACTTGCGCCAGAAATTCAATTTCGCGAATCCCGCCGCGCCCCAGCTTGACGTTATTACTGCGGTCAGGGTGCAGACTCTCCTGACGCCGTACTTCGGCCCGGATTTGTCCATGCATCAGACGCATGGCGTCGATCGTACCGAAATCCAGATAGCGTCTGAAAACGAAGGGGCGTGAGATGTTTTCCAGCGCCACAATATCAAGTAATCGCCCTGTCATCGCCCGCGCTTTGCACCAGGCATAGCGCTCCCATTCGCGTCCTTGGGTGACCAGATAGGTTTCGACCATATTCAAACTGGCGACCAACGGGCCGGAGGCACCATTTGGCCGCAGCGCCATATCTACGCGGAAAGTGAAGCCATCTTCGGTGATCTCGTCGATCGCGGTAATGAGTTTTTTGCCGAGACGCACAAAGAATTCATGGTTCGACAGTGTGCGCTGTGACGGATGATCGATCTGCGTATCGCCATCTTCGCCATATACAAAGATCAAATCGATGTCAGACGAAACGTTGAGTTCGCCGCCGCCAAGTTTGCCCATGCCCAGCACGATCAGTTCTTGCGGCAGGCCGGAATCCTCACCGATGGGCGTGCCGTGCAGCGCGATCATCTCTTCCATCAGGCTTGCCAGGTGGGTTTGAACCGCAAAATCCGCAAAGCCGGTCATGGTGCTAACGACTTCTTCTAAGTCGGCGGCCCCGCTCAGGTCCCGCGCAATGAGCGTGCAGACAATCAAATTGCGTAATCGCCGCATTGCGCGTGGCAAAGGCATACCGCTATCTGTTTCATTTTGTAACAGCACAGAAAATGGCGACTGGCTTAAGGATAATTGCGCCAGCGCCGCGACTTTTTCAGCGCGCCCGGCTTCTGCGTTGACCCAGCGGGTATAAAAATGGGAGGCGTCAGAGATGCTAATGAGAGATTGAGTCACAGCGTTTGATGGGTGAAATAAAGCGTGGTGGAAGGGGGAATGTTGGGCTTGAATGCCGATTGTGCGTTGGGGGATCAAATTTACATGCTTTTGCCTGGTTTAAATCCGGATTTTTAGCAGGCATTTAACATTGTCGGCAACGATCCATGCGACCATAGTGCTACGTTTTAGTCTGTATCTTAGTCTGTGTTGGCAACCATTAATCGCTTATTTTACCTTGCTACATTATTCTGCTTTCTTTCTCGGCTTCGTGTTTATAAATGATTAATTAATAGATTCATTAATGTCTCAAGAGCAACACCAACATTCTCCAGTCATCAGTCGCTCCGTACCACATCGCCTCGCACTTTTGTGGCGTGAGATGGTGGGGGGGTATCAGCGCATCAATCGCTTTACCCATCATCTGGTCGGGTTTGTTCTGAAAACGCTGGTGGTGGCTTACTTTCTGTTTTGCGGCCTGTTTCTGACCCTGCGTTATGTGATTTTGCCCAATATCAATCACTACAAAAGTAACGTCGAACAGATAGCGAGTGCGACGGTCGGTGCCCCGATTTTGATCGGATCGATTGCCGCTTCCTGGGATGGTTTGCTACCGAAACTGACACTGACCGATTTGCGCGTTTTTAGTCAACCTAATAAGCAACAATCAAATACGCAACAATCAAATACGCCAACTGTACCTGCGCTAAGTTTGCCCGAGGTTGTCGCCACAGTGTCATGGCGCTCGTTGTTGCTGGGCAGGTTGCGTTTGGATGCGCTCGAAATTGATCGTCCGGACTTGCAGATCGAAAGAGATGCGCAAGGTAACTTTTTTGTTGCCGGTATTCCCATTAATCCCAGGGCGGAAAAAGGCGGCGCTGCTGAATGGGTGCTGGCACAGCATCAGATTCTGATCCGTGATGGTCGCATTAGCTGGACCGATCAATTGCGTGCCGCGCCAGAATTGGCGTTGACCAACGTCAATATCGTGCTGCGCAATCGCTGGCGGCATCATAGTTTGTCGGTTGCGGCGACGCCGCCGACGGCATTGGCTGCGCCGATTGATGTGCGCGCCGATTTCGTCCATCCCGCATTCGCCCGGAATATTGCCGACATCACGCGCTGGAAAGGGACGTTGTATGCGAATTTGCACGATACCGATCTGTCTGCCTGGAAAGCCTGGATCGATTATCCGTTCGAACTTAATCAGGGCAAGGGTTCGGTGCGTGCGTGGCTTGATCTGGATCATGCGAAAGTGCGCGATTTTACGGCAGATATTGAATTGTCGGATTTGTCCACACGTCTACGTAAGGATCTGGCATTGCTGGCATTGCGCAAAGTTTCTGGTCGGATTTCAGTACAGGAACAAATCACATCAGAGCTTGGTTTGATGCCGATAGACCCGGGTGCGAGTTTCGGCAGCAATGGGCATCATGTTGCATTGACCAATTTTTCGCTGGAAACCAATGACGGTTTGATCTTACCGGGCACTACGATCAATGCATCTTATTTGCCAGCAAAGAGTCATCAGCCAGAAAAATATACGCTGAGTGCGGACCTGCTCGACCTGCGTACCATCGCCGATTTTGCGCAACGCTTGCCGCTGACGCCGCCGCAAATTCAGATGTTGAGTGATTTTTCACCGCGTGGTCAGTTACAGAATTTCTCAGCGCAATGGCAGGGCGCGTATCCAGCGCTGGTTGCTTATAGCGCCAAAGGACAGTTTAAGGGCTTAAGTCTCAATGCGCGACTGGCGCGTGCGGCGTTGCCTAAAACGGCGGATTCTCCGGCGCAACCAGCATTGCAGGCGACTCCCGGTATTGAGAATGTGACTGGCAGTATCGATGCGGATCAATCCGGCGGTAAGTTGCGTCTGGCCTCGGAAAAGATGTCGGTGACCTTGCCGGGCTATTTTGCGCAACCGATGTTGTCGTTCGATAGTCTCAACGGGCAGGCAAGCTGGCATTTGCAGGATGGCGCATCAGTCGGATCGACGTTGTCCATCAAATCAGACCTCAAGGCAGCTCCCAACGTAGCGTTAAAAACACCTGAAAAAAATCTGCTAATACAAATTGATAGCATGCATTTTGTACAGGACGGTCTGGTCGGCGCGTTATCCGGCAGCCATTTGCTGCCATTGAATGCCAAGCCAGGTGCCGGGCTGGGCATGACCGATATGACGGCAACTATTAGTGAATTTCAGATCAACAAGATCGGTACTTATTTACCCTTGCAGACGCCGGACCGTTTGCGTGACTGGTTAGTCGGCGCATTAAAAGATGGCAAAGCACGTGATGTGGTGATCAAGGTAAAGGGGGATCTCGCCCATTTTCCTTTTAATGTACCGGCGAACGATCCCAGCGCGAAACCAAAAGGCGAGTTCACTGTTTTTGGCAAAATCGAGAACGGCAAGATGGAATACGATCCCGGCTATTTCGGTCAGGATGGCAAGCAACCTGTGTGGCCGCTGCTGGAGCACATTAACGGCACTATCTCGGTGGATCGTGATCGATTGCAAATCAAAGCCGTT
This sequence comes from Glaciimonas sp. GG7, assembly GCF_052976905.1. Taxonomy (NCBI): domain Bacteria; kingdom Pseudomonadati; phylum Pseudomonadota; class Betaproteobacteria; order Burkholderiales; family Oxalobacteraceae; genus Glaciimonas; species Glaciimonas sp. GG7. Next base: position 85,397 of record NZ_JBRIIQ010000002.1, read on the forward strand.
AGCGCCAAAACGTCCAACGTAGCACTGACCGAAGTCGTCGCAACGGTGCCGGATTTGCTCTCACATGACGGGATGTTGCATATCGAGGGCAAGGGTGCGGGATTGCTGCAAAATTTTCTGGTGTTCGCCAATAACAGCCCGGTTGAACATTGGATAGGCGGCTTTACCAATGAGTCTGAAGGTAAGGGAGCCGCCTGGCTACAACTCTCTTTGCATCTCCCGCTGGCGCACTTAGGCGACGCCAAGGTTGATGGTGTGTTGCAGTTTTTGAATAATGACATGCTCTTGCAAAAGATTATTCCACCGCTACAAAATGTCAGCGGCAAGCTTGAATTCAATCAAAAAGGATTTAATCTCAATGGCATAAAAGGCACTGCATTGGGCGGCTCGGTACAGGTGAGCGGTGGTACGCAGCCTGATGGTCAAAGCAAAATCAAGATCGATGGCACCGCCTCGCTTGATGGAATCAGAGCAATATATCCGCAGGGGAGTGCACAAAGTATTTTAGGCCACGCCAGCGGCAACAGCCGTTACAGCGCGCAAGTTACGATACGCGATCATCACACCGAATTATTGGTTGATTCAAGTCTGCAAGGGATTGCATTAAATTTCCCCGCACCCTTAGGCAAGGCTGCTAATGAAAGCCTGCCGTTGAAATTTGAATGGGTGGCAGCCCCATCGGAGGATTCATTACTCCTGGGTGATGAAATACGAGTATCGCTGGGAGCAGCGATGACAGCGCGCTATCAACGCCAAAAATCGGTCGAAAAAAATGCGGAGTGGAAAGTCCTGCGCGGCGGTATCGGCGTCAATACGCCAACACCGGAACCAGATAGCGGACTGGCCATTAATGTGAATGCTAAATCCCTGAATCTTGATGAATGGAGTCGTCTGGCTAGTGCTGCAAATGACGCCGTTAGCAGTCCATCGAGTACCGCGCAAGACGCCAATCAGTTCTCCGGTATTGCGCAGTATGTGGAGCCGGAAGGGGTGGCGGTGCGCGCTGATGAGTTCATCATCATGGGTAAAAAGCTGACCAATGTCGTGCTTGGTGCTTCGTATCAAAAAAATGCATGGCAGGCGAATATCGACTCGGCTCAGGCATCCGGTTATGTCAGCTGGAATACGGTGCCGTCCGGGCACGGTCTGGGTAAGGTGACGGCACGCTTATCGTCTTTGATCATTCCTGAAAATGCGACCACGGACGTCAAGGACATATTGGAGAGCAAAGATGCCGCGACCCAGATCCCCGGCCTTGATATCGTGGCTGACGATTTTCAGTTAATGGGTAAGAAGATGGGGCGGCTCGAGCTGCAGGCTAGCAATGTACGCGCTGATATCGGGACCGAATGGCGTATCCGGCAATTATCGATTAGGAACCCCGATGCTGAACTCAAAGCGGCCGGAAAATGGACCACCGTGAAAGACAACAACGTCACGAATCTGACTTACGCTTTGGATGTTCACGACGCCGGTAAATTACTTGAGCGTTTCGGTTTTGCCCATGTTTTGCGGGACACCAAAGGGCGTATGGATGGCGATGTTACCTGGAAGGGATTGCCGTTCTCCATTGATGTGCCGTCACTGTCCGGGCAGATCAATCTGGATATGCAAAAAGGTCAGTTTCTGAAGGTCGATCCGGGTGCCGCGAAGTTGCTCGGTGTATTCAACTTGCAATCGTTGCCGCGTCGTTTGACACTCGATTTCAGGGATGTATTTTCGGCCGGGTTTGCGTTCGATAGTGTGGTGGCGACGGCTGCTATTGCGCAGGGTAAAGCCACCACCGACAACTTCAAAATGCGTGGCGTAGCCGCAACCGTATTGATGAGTGGTAGCGCCGACATCGCTCAGGAAACACAGAATTTGCATGTCGTGGTGCTACCGGAAATCAACGCCGGCGCAGCATCGCTGGCGGTGCTGGCGATTAATCCGGTGGTGGGGATAGGGACTTTTCTGGCGCAATTATTTTTGCGTGATCCGTTGATGCGGGCGTTCACTTATGAGTACGATATTACTGGTCCGTGGGCCGATCCGGTGGTGAAAAAAGTGGTGCATAAAGATGGTTCGGGTGGGAATAAGAACAGTGCTGCAACGGCGATAGGCAAACAGTAAGTTGCAGCATTGCATCGTTTCAAAAAATCTTACGTAATCAATTCGTTAGCTGGAGTATGAATACTATGAATCAAACTACAACCCAAGTCACAACTCCCTTCAACATTGCCGCCATTCAAATGGTCTCCACGCCACAAGTCGCAGAAAACTGCACAACCGTGCGCAGGCTGGTCGCAGAAGCGGTTTTGCAGGGCGCGCAATTGGTGTTGCTCCCGGAATACTGGCCGATTATGGGATGGCAAGAGAATGACAAAGTCACTATCGCCGAATCGTTGGGTGACGGGCCGATTCAATGCTTCATGGCCGCGCTGGCAAAAGAGCACAACATTTATTTGATCGGCGGAACCATGCCGCTGATTTCATCAGAGGCCGGCAAGGTTCTCAACGCGACGCTGGTGTATGGCCCGGACGGACAATGCATCAGTCACTACGACAAAATTCATCTTTTTAGCTTTAACAAAGGCGATGAATCGTACGACGAAGCGCGCACTATTTCGTACGGGAAAGATGTTGCCACATTCGATGCGCCTTGCGGAAAAGTGGGGCTCTCAGTCTGTTATGACCTGCGCTTTCCAGAGTTATATCGGGCAATGGGGGCATGCAGCTTAATCGTTATGCCAGCCGCCTTCACCTATACCACTGGCAAAGCGCATTGGGAAATCCTGCTACGTGCCCGGGCGATAGAAAATCAGTGTTACGTTTTGGCGGCAGCCCAAGGCGGTGTGCATCCTAACGGTCGTCGAACTTGGGGTCACAGCATGCTCATTGACCCATGGGGAGAAATCAAGGCGGTGCTGGCAGACGGCGAGGGCGTGATCGGTGGCGCTATCGATCTGCAATTTATGCAGGGAGTGCGGGAGAGCTTGCCTGCATTGCGCCATAGGAAATTATAATTTTCTTGATCTGTAGCATAATATTAATTGTCGATTATGCGAATTGTAGTTGCTTTTTGGCAATGTTCCGGCAGTATTTTTTTAATCAGGGAGCTATATGACTGAAAACGAGATCCGCCAAAATGCGTTTGCCATGCCATTTCATAACCCCGCTTTTCCTCCCGGTCCTTACCGTTTCGTGGATCGTGAATTTCTGATTATTACCTACCGCACCGATCCTGAAGCGCTCAAAAAAATTATTCCTGCGCCCTTGCAATTCGTTGAGCCAATCGTAAAATTTGAATTTATCAGGATGCCCGACTCAACTGGGTTTGGCCATTATTGCGAGTCCGGTCAGGTCATTCCGGTAACGCTCGATGGGGTTGCCGGTGGCTACGTCCACAGCATGTATTTGAATGATCAGCCGCCGATTGCCGGTGGGCGTGAGTTGTGGGGCTTTCCTAAAAAAATGGGCGAGCCGCAACTCAAAGTGCATAAAGATACGATGGTAGGGACGCTGTCTTACAGTGACATCCCTATTGCGATTGGTACGATGGGCTATAAGCATAAAGCGCTAGACAATGACGTCATCAAAAAGTCACTTGAAGCGCCTGCTTTTTTGTTGAAAATCATTCCGCATGTTGACGGTACGCCGCGTATTTGCGAAATCGTTCGCTATAGTTTGACTGAGGTGACTGTCAAGGGAGCCTGGAGTGGCCCGGGTGCGCTGGATTTACGTCCGCATGCACTGGCACCGATTGCTGATTTACCGGTGCTTGAAGTCCTGTCAGCGGTACATATTTTGTCCGACCTGACGTTGCCGCACGGCACGGTTGCTTATGATTATCTCGCTAAGTAAGATCGCATAATCGTTTATACGTCGTCTGCGTCGAGGCACCGGACCTTAATAATTATGCGGCCTTACTTACCTCAATTTCAAACGTACACTCAACTCCACGATAAAGGAATGCCATGTCACTCAAAGATAAAGTCGCACTAATTACGGGCTCAGCCAGCGGTATCGGTAAAGAAATTGCCATTGAATATGCACGTGCCGGGGCCAAAGTCGTGATCGCCGATCTGGCGTTGGATGCTGCAACAGCAACCGCCAATGAGATCAATCAGGCGGGCGGTACGGCCATGGCTGTTGCCATGAATGTCACCGATGAGGGGCAGGTCGACAAAGGTATTGCCGACACTGTTGCTGCCTTCGGCAGTATCGACATACTGATTAGCAATGCCGGGATTCAGATCATCGCGCCTATTGTCGATTCGACTCTTGAGAACTGGAAAAAAATGCTGGCGATTCATCTCGATGGCGCATATTTGACGACGCGCGCGGCAATGCGTGAAATGATCAAGGCGGGTACTGGCGGCTCGATCATTTATATGGGGTCGGTGCACTCGCATGAGGCTTCGCCATTGAAAGCGCCGTATGTCACTGCCAAGCATGGTTTGATCGGATTGGCAAAAGTGGTGGCAAAAGAAGGGGCTAAAAATAAGATCCGCGCAAACGTGATTTGTCCCGGTTTTGTACGCACACCGTTAGTGGAAAGACAGATTCCAGAGCAGGCCAAGGAGTTGGGTATCACCGAAGATCAAGTGATTAAAAACGTGATGCTCAAGGATACTGTTGATGGAGAGTTCACAACTGTGCACGATGTCGCTCAAACAGCGATATTTCTTGGCGGTTTTGAGTCCAATGCGTTGACGGGACAATCAATTGTTGTAAGCCACGGCTGGTTTATGCAGTAAATCAGGCAGTAAATTCGCTACTAATTATTAATAGTAATTAGTAGCAACCAATTGTTTTTTTATGTCCTCAACAATGCTGATGTTCATCAGCATTTATTTGATATCAATTTCGTACTGGGTAGCATTTTTTGTTTGCTACTCAGTAATGTTACTTCGATCATCTTCCTGTTTGATTTAATGGCCTTATGGTCTTTTTTTTACGTATTTATGAGCGAATTTCGATTTTTATTAACGTCACTAAACCTGATAATAACGGACTGAAATATTCAATTTAAGCATAATCTTATCGATTTTGAAGATTCACGGGAGTTGTCTTTATTTTTTAGTGCCGGAATCCGCCTGCTCACTGGTATTGCACCCGTAGCGCACTGACACTAATTAATACTTAGAAAGTAGGTGCCGATGGAAAAAATCAATGCTATCCAAGCGCGAACGATCATACGTTTGCAAGACAAAATCAATCGAAAAGTAGACGAGGACTGGTTAAGTGCTGACTACCCTTATCTGCGTGGGGTACTTGTCGAAGCCGTTGAAGCACTCGATCACTATGGGTGGAAATGGTGGAGTCGCCAACCTCATGATTTATCTCAGGTGCATATCGAACTTATTGATATTCTGCACTTCAGCCTCTCCCATCTCATCAACGAATACCAAGGCAATCTGGATGAGGCGGCGACTGCGCTCTTTCATCGTTCTAACGCAAATATGACGTGTTGCACGATCGATGGTCGGGAGTATCTCATCGCCGATTGCGACGTTCCAAAGTTACTGGAGTTACTTGCCGCTTTTGCCGCAAGCGGACGCAACGAACTATCTTTGCTGACCGTGATTTTTAGTGCGTGTGCACTCAGCTGGGATGCGGTCATGACGCAATATATCGCCAAGAATGTATTGAATATATTTCGCCAAAATAAAGGTTATAAAAAGGGTCGCTACGTCAAAATATGGGGAGGCAGGGAGGACAATATTCATCTCGTAGAAATCGTTGCGCGCCTCGATCCGAATGCTGCCGATTTTACAGCTACGCTCTATCAATGTCTCGAAGAACGATACGTTTTTTACGTGTTGTCGCCTCAACTTTCCGCACTGCAACCTCACATTTATTCGTGACGTATTCATGCCTACATTAAATGATTTTCCAGGCCCTCGCGGCTTCCCCTTGCTTGGCAATCTGATGCAACTTGATCCGACGCGGACTTATCAGATTCTCTGCGATTGGGCCGATCAATACGGCTCTGTATTTGCTTTTCGCATCGGTAATCGGCGCATTGTGACGATCACCGATACTGCACTCATTGATCAAATGTTGCGAGAGCGTCCGGAGAGGTTTCGGCGCTGGAGTAAGTTGGAAGAGCTGGCGTTGGAGGTCGATGCAGACGGTGTTTTTGTGGCCGAAGGAGAGAAGTGGCGGCGCCACCGAAAGATGGTGATGTATGCACTCAATCATCATCATGTACGGCAATTTGGGGATCGGCTCGAAGTTGTTACCAGAAGACTGAAGCAACGCTGGGAAACGGTAGCTAAGTCTGGTAAACCGGTAGATATGCGGTGCGATTTGATGCGCTATACCGTCGATGTTGTCTCCGGTTTTGCATTTGGTCACGACCTCAATACGCTAGAGGATATGCGTAATCCGATACAGCAGCATTTGTCTCAGGTGTTTGAAGCTGCAGCGCGGCGGCAAACGGCTTTATTTCCGTATTGGCGCTACATCAAACTTCCAGCCGACCGTGCATTGGATGCTGCATTAACAGAGGTGAATAAAACCATTCAAGAGATGATTGTCAACGCGCGTGACCGACTTGCTGCGAGTCCCGCACTTCAGACCAACCCGACGAATCTGCTTGAGGCGTTGGTGGCGGTACAAAGTACAGAAGAGGGGACTTTCACCGATGCTGAAATTGTGGGAAACGTGCTCACGCTTTTGTTGGTCGGCGAGGACACGACAGCAAATACGCTTTCCTGGGTGATTTATTTCATGGCGCAGTATCCTGAAGTACAGGAAAAAATGCAGATTGAGATTGATAGCATTTTGAATACTGTCGGTCGACCTCTTGATATTAAAAGTCTGGACCAATTGCCGTACATCGAGGCTGTCGTAAAAGAGACGTTACGCCAGAAGCCGATCTTTCCCTTGGTCGCTTTGGAGCCGCATCAGGACATCGATATTCATGGCGTCGATGTGCCAAAGGGGACGCCGCTATTTCTCCTCACCGGTCATCTGGGTCGTCAGGATGCCAATTTTACGAATGCGCATTTGTTTTTGCCGGAGCGTTGGCTTGATTCGGAGAAAAACGCGCAACACAATCTGAAAGGTTTTTTGCCATTTGGGGCCGGATCGCGCTATTGCCCGGGACAGCGTCTGGCGATGTCAGAGATCATGGCGGTGCTCGCGATGCTGGCCAAAAATTTTACTGTCTCTCAAGCTGCCTCGGCCTTGGGTATAGCGCCGACGCGAGAGCATTACGCATTTACCCTGTGCCCCACGCATGTGACGGTCACGTTGAAGCAGCGTCATTGAGAGACTATTAATGGACTATGACTATATCGTTGTCGGAGCCGGATCATCGGGGTGTGCATTAGCAGGCCGACTGGCGCGCCATCTTCCATCGGCGCGCATTGCGTTAATCGAATCGGGGCCGGGTGACGATAGTGCGCTTGTCACCATTCCGGCGGCATTGATTGTGCAATTACCGTTTCGCTCAAAGCGAAATTACGCCTACCAGACCGTTCCGCAACACGGACTCAACCAGCGCCGCGGTTATCAACCGCGCGGCAGAGGGCTGGGGGGAAGCAGCTCAATAAATGCCATGGTGTACGTGCGCGGACATCCCGACGATTACGATAGTTGGGCCAGACTAGGCTGCGACGGTTGGGGTTGGAGCGATGTACTGCCGTACTTTATGCGCAGCGAACACAATGAGCGCGGTGCCGATGCGTGGCATGGAACGGGCGGGCTGCTTAATGTGGCCGATGCGCGCTCACCGCATCCATTTGCGGCGCTGTTTCTGACCGCTGCCCATCAAACCGGTTTTGCATCCACCCCGGACTTCAACGGCGCACGGCAAGAAGGCGTTGGCTACTATCAGGTAACGCAAAAGCAAGGCGAGCGCTGGAATGCTGCGCGTGCTTTTTTACATAGCGCGCATCTGCCTAACGTTGCTATATTGACTGGCGCTATCGCCTTGCGGATTGTGTTTGACGGCAAGCGTGCCTCTGGCGTTTGTATCGTGAGGGATGGCATACAGAGCGTGTTGTCCGCACGGGCAGAAATCATTCTCGCTGCTGGCACATTTGGGTCGCCCCAACTGCTTTTATGCTCGGGCATCGGGCCTGCGGAGCAATTAAAACAATGCAATATCACGCCGGTGCATCATGCCCCTGGCGTAGGCCAAAATTTGCAGGATCATCCTGACTATATTCGCAGTGTACGGGTCAAGAATGCCGATACTCTCGGCATCTCATTGCGCGGCACGTTGAGATTGTTGCGTGCGCTACTGCGTTACCGTAACGAGCGCACCGGCATGCTCACCAGTAATGGGGCCGAAGCGGGTGGTTTTTTTAAGACTGACCCTGCGCTGGCACATCCGGATATACAAATGTTTTTTGTCCTAGGCATGCTCGATGATCATGGGCGGAAGCAGCATTGGGGGCACGGTTACTCCTGTCATGTCAGCGTGTTGCATCCGAAGAGTCGCGGCACGCTGACCTTGGCGAGCCCCGATATGCGCTGTGCGCCCATCATTGATCCCGGCTTCTTAAGTGCCACCGAGGATGTCGATACGATGTTGCAAGGGATAACGATGATGAACCGCATCCTTGCGGCTCCTGCGCTAAGCGCATTGGGTGGCCAGCCGGTGCGGGCGTTGCCAGACAGCGAGGCGGCATGGCGCGCTGAAATTCGTCAACGCACCGATACCGCCTACCACCCGATTGGTACATGCCGAATGGGTAAAGATGCGTTGGCAGTTGTCGATCCCAGGCTACGCGTGTACGGCGTGCACGGCTTGCGGGTCGCAGACGCCTCCGTTATGCCGACACTGATCGGCGGTAACACGCACGCTGCGGCGGTCATGATCGGCGAACGGGCTGCTGATTGGCTGGCACAAACTCACCTCACCTCAACTTAACAATAGGACGTAAGCATGATCAAAAATCCCCCATCTTATTTATTGCAGGTCGGTAATGCAGACCGAGAGCGCCTGGAGATTCTGTCTGAAGTCTATAACCCTGGTAGCCATGCGTTTTTGCAGGTGCATTTACCCTATTCTGTGCAAACCATTTTGGATATTGGTTGCGGTCATGGACAAATGACTCATTGGTTTGCACAGAAAGTGCCGAATGGAAAAGTTGTCGGCATCGATATCTCGCATGCGCAACTCGCTATTTGCGAAGCAACCAGAGGCGAGGGTAATGGTGCTAATGTTGAGTTTGTACAACACGATATCGTCGCCGCTAAAACTGCGTTCACGCCATTCGACGTAGCCTATTGCCGCTTTCTCCTACTGCATCTCAAGAATTGGGATAGTTTCTTTGAAAATGTACTTGCTTCTTGCCAACCCGGCGCATCGATTTTTATCGAAGAACCGGCATTTCCCTTTTTTTGCTACCCGGAAAGCCCCGCCCTGAATCGTGCAAATGCGTTGAGTGATCAGTTAACGACCCAACTTGGCTTGAAGTTTGATTGCATTGATCCACTGTGGCGCTTTATTCAACAGCTTGATGTCGAGATTTGTGCCGTCAACTTCAGTCAACCTGCACTCACCACGCCGCATAAAAAAAGCTTGCTCTGGCGCTCTTTTTATCAAATCAAAGACCCGATTCAGGCAATGCAACTTGCCACAGAAAATGAGATTAACGAGATTCTGACCGATCTGAATGCCTTAGCGCACGATCCGCATTGCATGGTTGGCAGCCTGCGCGTGATCCAATTGCATTTGAAGAAGCGCTGATGCTGGTTTGATCGTAAAATTTATGGCATCCAGTTTCAGTCCTTTTACTGCATGCCGCAATCGGATGCTCTACAATCCTTCCTACTCCGTCCACATTGCAAGGCATCCCCTAAAATGAACCCATTCGAACCCAATCTTCATGCGTTAGCCGTCGCCCGCGATGTTCTGCTGACCCCCTTCGGCCTCGACGAATCCAGCCTGCAAAAAGCCTTGGCGACCATGTTTACGCACAAAGTAGACTACGCAGATCTGTATTTTCAGTTCACCAAGAGCGAGGGCTGGAGTCTGGAGGAGGGTATCGTTAAGACCGGAAGTTTCTCTATCGACCAAGGCGTCGGTGTGCGCGCGGTCTCAGGCGATAAAACAGCGTTTTCGTATTCGGATGAAATCTCCGAGCAAGCATTGCGGGACGCCGCGATCGCGACCCGGACGATTGCGCGTCAAGGTGCCGGAAAAATCAAAATTGCCAGCGTCATGGCACCAAAAGGCGGTCGCAACCTGTATTTGCCAAACGATCCGTTGACTTCGCTCGATGCCACTGAAAAAGTCAAATTATTAGAGCGTATCGAACGCATCGCGCGCGCCAAAGATCCACGCGTGGTGCAAGTCATGGCCGGTCTGGCGGGCGAATATGATGTCGTGCTAGTGGCGCGTAGCGATGGCGTCATTGCCGCCGATATCCGTCCGCTGGTGCGTTTGTCGGTCACCGTGATTGCAGAAAAAGACGGTCGGCGTGAAATGGGTAGCAGCGGTGGTGGCGGTCGATATAGCTATAGTTATTTCACTGACGCCTTGTTAGAAAAATATGCCGCCGAAGCCGTTGCTTCGGCATTGGTGAATCTGGATGCACGTCCAGCCCCGGCCGGTCCGATGACCGTGGTGCTTGGGAATGGCTGGCCTGGTATTTTGCTGCATGAAGCCATTGGTCATGGACTGGAAGGCGATTTCAACCGCAAGGGTTCCAGTACCTTCTCTGGCCGCATTGGCGAGCGGGTTGCTGCCAAGGGCGTCACAGTGGTGGATGACGGCACGCTGGCGGACCGTCGCGGATCGCTCAATATCGATGATGAGGGCAACCCAACGCAATGCACGACACTGATTGAAGACGGTATTTTGAAGGGCTATATTCAAGACACCATGAATGCGCGCTTGATGAAGATGCCGGTGACCGGCAACGCCCGGCGCGAATCGTTTGCCCATCTGCCGATGCCGCGGATGACCAATACGTACATGTTGGCAGGCGACAAAGACCCGGCAGAGATTCTGGCCTCGGTCAAAAATGGCTTGTATGCGGTCAATTTTGGCGGCGGTCAGGTCGACATCACGAACGGAAAATTCGTGTTCTCAGCAAGCGAGGCTTACATGATTGAGAACGGCAAGGTGACCTATCCGGTGAAGGGTGCCACGTTGATCGGTAACGGTCCTGACGTATTGAACCGCGTCTCGATGATCGGTAACGACATGCGACTTGATCCTGGTGTGGGCGTGTGCGGCAAAGAAGGTCAAAGTGTGCCGGTTGGCGTGGGTCAGCCTACCTTGCGGATTGACGGTGTGACGGTGGGCGGAACTGCTTAAACGAAACAGGATCGATGATGACGACAGCGGTTGTTGTAGAGAGTAAGTTGATATTGCAATGGTCATGGCTGCCTTTCGATGCTTTGAGTGCGGCGCAAGTGTACGACTTGCTGGCGCTGCGTCAGCAAGTGTTTGTGGTTGAGCAGGCTTGTGTTTTTCAGGATGCGGACCGGATTGATTTGCAATGTTGGCATGGGCTTGGGTATTTGACGGACGGTCAGTTAGGCGCTTATGCGCGCATCGTGCCGCCCGGTGTGGTGTATCCACAGCCATCCATTGGCAGAGTGGTGACTGCGCCGACTTTACGTGGCATCAACGCTGGTCATGCGTTGATGGCGCAGGCGATGGACAAAGTTGCTCAGCTCTTCCCGGGGCAGCCGATCAAGATTGGTGCACAGGCGCATTTGCAGCGGTTTTACTGTCGCTTTGGCTTTGAACCGGTTGGCGATTTGTATGACGAAGACGGGATTGCACATATTCACATGTTGGCAAGCGTCCCAGAGATTGTGGTTAATAAATGATTAATAAACGATGCCATGGCTTGAGATCAGGCTTGAGACCCAGCTTGGGAATAATCTTATTGCTAAAAGTGTAGAATTGCCGCATTATCTGGATCGCTGTTTAAACTAATTACACAAAAAATGTCTTTTTCCCACGCTTACTTTTATTTTTACTTTAGCTATTCCAGCCCTCTCCGGCGGTGAAAAGCGGTAAGCGTTCGTAATGACAGAACAAACCGATATTTCAAAAACCGCCTTCGAGGGCGGTTTTTTTTTACCCAATTACTTTTAAGCCAGGAGAAAAACATGCCCCGCACCGATGATTTACGTATCCGAGAAATGAAAGAATTAGCCCCGCCATCCCATTTAATCCGCGAATTTGCTTGCTCCGAAAAAAGCGCCACGACGGCGGCCGATTCGCGTATCGCCTTGCATCGCATTCTGCACGGTCAGGATGACCGCTTGATGGTCGTCATCGGTCCTTGTTCGATCCATGACACCAAGGCCGCGATGGAATATGCGCGTCTTCTGGTGGCTGCACGCAATCGCCTTAAAGGGGAACTGGAAATCGTCATGCGTGTGTATTTCGAAAAACCACGCACCACCGTTGGCTGGAAAGGTCTGATTAACGATCCGTACATGGATAATAGTTTCCGTATCAATGACGGTTTGCGTTTAGCACGTGAATTGTTACTGAATATCAATGAGCTGGGTCTGCCTGCCGGAACCGAGTTTCTCGATGTCATCAGTCCGCAATACATTGCCGATCTGATCAGCTGGGGCGCAATCGGTGCGCGTACCACGGAATCGCAAGTCCATCGTGAATTGGCGTCCGGTCTGTCGTGCCCGGTTGGCTTCAAAAACGGTACCGACGGTAACGTCAAAATTGCGGTCGACGCAATGAAAGCCGCATCGCAGCCGCATCATTTCCTGTCAGTCACCAAAGGCGGTCACTCAGCCATCGTATCGACTAACGGTAATGAAGATTGCCATATCATCCTACGCGGCGGAAAAGCGCCTAACTATGATGCCGCCAGTGTCGATGCTGCCTGCAAGGACATCGCTGCCAATGGTCTGGCCCAGCGTTTGATGATCGATGCTTCACACGCGAATAGCTCGAAAAAACCTGAAAATCAGATTCCCGTCTGCGCCGATATCGCCGGCCAGATTGCCGCTGGCGATGATCGCATCGTTGGCTTGATGATTGAGTCGCATCTGGTCGCCGGTCGTCAGGATTTGGTGCCGGGCAAGGAACTGACCTACGGTCAGTCGGTGACCGATGGTTGTATTAGCTGGGAGCAAAGTATTGCCGTACTGGACGGATTGGCAGAAGCGGTCAAACAACGCCGTTTGTTGAAAAGTTCGGTATAAATTGAGATAAGTAAGTCCTGATAATTGTTACACCCGCCTTCCCGGCAATAAAAAAGAGTCTGTTCAGTTACCTGAACAGACTCTTTTTAATATTCCTAGGACTTACGCAAAACCGCCCCAGCAACGTTATCCCTCCTTGCCCTACGTCGTACTGTCTGCGTAAGTCCTAATTCCGTTATTGAAGCAATCAAAATCGCTTGGTCAATACCATCAAAGCCCGACGTTAGTCGTTTAGTCAGCCGTTTAGTCGCGGAAATTATTAAATTCCAACGGCAAATCAGCAATCTCCTTGCGCAGCATCGCCATCGCGGCTTGTAGATCATCGCGCTTGGCACCTGTGATGCGCACTGCATCGCCCTGGATGCTGGCCTGGACTTTTAATTTACTGTCTTTCACAACGCGGACGATTTTCTTGGCGTCGTCAGATTCAATACCATTTTTGATCTTGATGACTTGCTTGACCTTGTCGCCGCCAATTTTTTCAATCTTACCAATGTCCAGAAAACGCACATCAACACTGCGTTTGACCAATTTGTTGGTCAGTACATCGCGGACTTGATCCAATTGGAAGTCAGAATCGGCAAAGGCCGTCAGATCGCGCTCTTTCAGTTCCACGCGGGCGTCGCTGCCCTTGAAGTCGAAACGGGTGGAAATCTCTTTATTGGCCTGAACGATGGCGTTCTTGACTTCGGCAAGATCGGCTTCGGAGACGGTGTCGAATGATGGCATTTTAGTATTTCCTTAAGGGTTTTCTGATGATGTTGTTGAATCTTGGGCATATTTCTGTTGCATGCCTGAGATGCTAAATTCGGTATCGCACACCTGGAATATTCATCGCAGCACAAACTATCGTGCATTCTATCGAACAAAAATCTGAGTGGCTATGTTCATAGCTGATTCCTTGTATTTTGACGCCGTTGTGCCCGATTGCGGCTTACTTTTTACAATTAATATTGCTCATATTTTGCGCAATGCATACGGCGATTTACGTATAATCCCACGCCTATGACCTCCATGACTCAGCCATCCAACGTGCTCCCTGAAAATTTCACGGTACAAACCGATTTTTCATTACTCAAATACAACACTTTGGGTATCGATGCGATGGCGCATACCTATCTGCGTATATCAACGGCGGCTGAACTGAAGCTGCTTGGTTCTGACCCTACATTGTCGCAATTGCCACGTTTGATATTAGGTGGCGGTAGCAATCTGGTGCTGACAAAAGATTTTGACGGCATGGTCTTACATATCGGCAATCAAGGTATTGAGATCATTGGCGAAGATGCCGATGCGGTCTATGTCCGCGCAGCAGCCGGAGAAAGTTGGCATGGATTGGTGCGCTGGACATTGGCGCAGGGGTTGGGCGGTCTGGAGAATTTATCCTTGATTCCCGGTAGCGTGGGCGCTGCGCCGATTCAAAATATTGGTGCTTATGGGGTCGAGATCCAAGAGCGCTTTTATGCGCTCACAGCATTTGATTTTGTGACCGGTGAGATCATCACCCTGCGGCACGCAGATTGCGCATTTGCCTATCGCGATAGCGTTTTCAAACATCGTTTGCGCGATCGTGCTGTTGTGCTTGATGTCACCTTTTCGCTGCCCAAACGCTGGCAGGCCAATGTGCGCTATGGCGATGTTGCGCAAGAATTGGCGACGTGCGGGATTGAAATACCTGGCGCGCGCGATATTAGTGACGCGGTGATTGCGATCAGAACACGCAAGTTGCCCGATCCGGCCGTGACAGGAAACGCGGGGAGTTTCTTTAAAAATCCGATCGTGAGCGCCGCGCATCGGAACATATTGTTGGCGCAGCATCCCGAATTGGTCAGCTATCTGCAAGCCGATGGCGGTTTCAAACTTGCCGCAGGCTGGTTGATTGATCAAAGTGGCTGGAAGGGAAAATCCCTGGGTCCGGTTGCTATGTATCAACAACAGGCCTTAGTTCTCATTAATCTGGGTGGCGCGACAGGGGCCGATGTTGTGCGTTTGTCTCAAGCCGTTCAGGCCGATGTGATGACGCGCTTTGGTGTGGCGTTGGAGCCGGAGCCGATTTTTGTGTGATCGCTTTATCGTCCGATAATTGTTCGCATCGTTCAAACTTTCCATATCAATAAAAACATATCAAGCAAAGCAGTCGTACTAATCGATTGCGGGTATGGCCTGCGCCAATGACATTTTTTTAAATCTGCTCTTGGTATTTGTGGCCCTCTTTTCTACTAATAACTTATAGGACTTAAAGAAGTCGTTGTGGAGAGGTGCTTGTTTCAAAAAATATCGGTTATCGATAACTACTGCTAAGTCCATATAGTCGTATGAAAAATTATTATTTTTTTAAATGTCATAAATGGTCAGATAGTCGGCCGAATAACACCGTACGCTCATATTGATCACTGATTTGCAAAGGAGAGTTATCTGCTTTTCAATTAAGACATATCTGTATTTTATTAACTTTTATACGACATATCCATATTTGTTTGCCTTGTTAAAGATCATTTTATTGCCATCGTAGTTTCTTTATAATTTTTCGATTTCACAACTACCCAAAATGTAAAAATGATGCGTTTTTTATTGCCAAATGGAAGTGTATTTAATCTTGCGCAATTAAAAGTTATCTCTGACATCGCCGCCGGCTACCGTCATGCGTCAAGTGAAATATCCGACTCAGAAAGTTATATTGACCTTAGTCCGAACGGCCAAGAGTTATATAGCTTCGTTGAGCAGCCAGGCATTTTCCCTCTCCAATCAGCCAGCTACAGTAGTAGCTGCAATCGAAAAGAAAATTTCGAAAATACCGGAGTGCAGGTATTTGAGGAATTGTCCGTTTCATGAATATGGGCCCCACATCCAGTTGGCGATTGAGCTTGCGAAATCGTACCTTGGAAGCGCCCAACGGTATCAAGAGCAGGTTGACCAGTCTGGAGTTTTCGTTCGTTAAAATATTTGCGTCGTTCGACGTCGGTGAAGCCGTGTCGAGAAAAAAAATCGTCTATGAATTTGGCGAAGACTATTTGAACTATGACCAAAATCGTTTGGATACGATGGTGATGCGACTACGTAAAAAAATTGTGTGTAAGGCAAAAATGGAGATACCGCTACATACGGTCAGAATTCGTGGATTCGCTTTTTGCGACATTCTTATTTTGGGAATTTTTGACTAATATTTTTCTGTTTTATATCGACAAGTAAGGCCGCATAATTGTTTAGACTAGGCGCCCCGACGCAGACAGTACGACTGTACGGCCAGGCGGAGGCAACGACGTATAAACGATTATGCGGCCTTACTTATATCGATTTTAGGCAGAAATATTTCAAGCATGGATCTCATGGAGAGCGCTATGAAACATATAGAAACCTATCTTTTATTTTCGCCTGAAGTGACAAGATTATTCTTGTTTCTTTTGTCGTATCAGGTGTGAATACGTTTGCGGTATTTTTACCCGACGACGTCCAGTCTGCCCTTGCCAGTCTTCTCTCCAGCAAAGGATTTTATAAGTCGCAAAGATCGAGCAGGTTACTGCGTTTTTTAGTCGAACAAGCATTAGCCGGTGATGCCCGGGAGACCAGCGAATACGCGATCGGCATTAGTGTATTCGACCGTGACGTCGCCACCTACAGCACCGGCGACGATCCTATCGTGCGCGTTCAAATCGGACGATTGCGTGAAAAACTCAAAATCCATTATGCGACACCGAACGCACATACAGATCTGGACACGGATCTGAAGTTTTCGATCCCGGCGGGCAGCTACATGCCTGTCATTGAGAAAAAAACTGATCCGACGCTGCATCTAAAGATGCCATTTTCAGACAACTTGCTCATCGTCGTGCCTCTCCGGATTTTATCGCCGGATGTGCAAAGTACTGCCTCATGCCCTACGCCATCTATGTGCACAAATGGATTAAACGAAGAGCTGACGTTTCAACTATTTCATACATTTGGCGACAAAGTGATCCCTCACACTTTCGGTAGCGCCGCCGTCATTCGACCCAAGGTCGGGCATCTGCTCGAAGGGAGCATCCGGGTCGATGGCGATTTAATTCGTGCGTCGCTAAGGCTGATCGATGTCAGCGCCGGTTGTATTGTCTGGTCGGAGCAATTTGATGACAACCTACCCTTTGGCATATCGTCTCAGGAGCATCTTGCGATGGCAATTTGCCATGCGTTAAGAAAATATTTATCGCACGGCGAAGCACCTGTCTGACTTGCCCAATCGCGGCGCTGCGCTCTGTATTGTCATCCCATTCCAATTAGCGTCACGTCAACGTTACGGTAACCGTAACGACACTTACATGTTGGTCTTTGGGATCGTAAAGTTGGTGTGTGGAAACGAGGAGCACAAACCTCATGCACGTTCAATCCTCAAAGGTACAACGTGTTTTTCCATAACATTCCGATTGTAAATCCCATCATTTTTTCTGGAGATCAACGTCATGATTGACGATATTGAATCGCATGTTTTCCCACAACCACCATGCGTATGTACTATCAAGAGGCTGCCCCAGCATTTATTAATTCCTGCTGCTGCGAAGGCCATGCAAATTAATCTCAATAATGCGCCGCCCCGCGCACTTCAAACAGAAGTCGCATCCAATGCGACCATGCATGCGGAGCATATGGCTGCACTTACCAAGAAATACTGGGGACCGAAAGGCACCCATCTCAGAGTGCAGTTTCTGGACTACGCATCGCCTGCGCTGCGGAAAAAAATTCTCAGCAACATGAACGCCTGGGGGCAATACGCCAACGTGCTCTTTACCGAAACGGCAGGGAAAGGACAGGTACGGATCACTTTTACACCGGGTGGCGGCTATTGGTCTTATCTGGGCACAGACATTCTGCAAATCCAGCAAGATCAACCAACCATGAATCTTGAGTCATTTTCAGTCTACACGTCGGACGCTGAGTTCCATCGTGTGGTACGCCACGAAACCGGGCATACCTTAGGATTTCCGCATGAACACACCCGTTCGGAAATCGTCTCTGAAATTGACCGTGAAGTTGCCATCAAATATTTCATGAAAACCCAGGGATGGTCGCGCGATGACGTGATTGCTCAGGTTCTGACGCCGCTCGATAACTCCGCCTTGCTCCGCACAGAACAAGCGGACACTAATTCGATCATGTGTTATTGGCTGCCAGCAGCAATCATGAAAAATCGCATCGCTGTTGATGGGGGCAAAGATATTGATGCACAGGATGCTGCATTTGCAGCGCTTATTTATCCCAAGCCCGCAATGTCTGTGGCTGCATAAATGACAGCGACATACGTTTAGTCGGATTTGTGTCACGCATTTGTAAAAACAGCTTAAGCACGAAAAGTGTCTGAGCAATTCATCTTCACCCAATGTAAAAAGGAAACATCATGAACCAACATCAACCAAGTCCCGAATTTGGACTGAGCCTGAGTTTTTGCTCCATCTGGCCATTAGTAGGAGGTCTGCTTTCTAGTGCAGTACCCAGCGTGAGTAATTCGACGTTAAAAACGGCATTAGTTGCGCTCATTGCTGCGGCTAATTCAGTGTGCGAACCGTTGGTATCGTCGGCTGCTAGCGAACGACTGGCGAAATTTGGCCTTCAGATATCAGGGGATAAAGCTGCATTTATTTCGAGCTTTTCGGATGACGAACTCGAAGTTCTGGCGAAAGTACAGCGCGGCGCCCAACAAACAGGCGTTTTATCGGTCTTTCCCAATGATGCTGGAGCTTGTATTGTTTAAGAGGTAGTAATTGTCGGTGTATTAACCCTTTCAGCGGACCTTTAGCAATTGCCGAAGGTCCGCTGAATTGATTTTAATTGTTGATTTTATGTGTTGATTTATGTGTTGATTTTGTGAACGCAGCCTCACACCGTTTGATTCAGCTGAGCGCGCAGCAGCGTCACAAAGGTTGCCAATTCTGCCGCCCCCACATCCGACACGATCCAGTAAGACATTCCTCCCGTTGACCAATGCGACAGATGATAGCCGCGCTTGCTCAGTGCGACTGGAGCGGCATTGCCATTGCCATTGTTGTCCGGCCAGACGTAGAGATTGATAGGATGCAGTTGGTGGCGATAAATCAGGGCCGCGACAGGGTGGCCGTCCAGATAGTCGAGCCTGCCGCCGATCAAAGGATAATCTTGCGACGCCAGGTCTATCACTGTGGGAGAAAAATTCAGTTTGCCATTGAACCAGGGCTTCACCGTGTGGCGATCGGTGGAGATGACATCCGATAAATGATCTACCTGCAATGAGCGAACATGACTGGCAACGACTTCATCAGTCAGCCGATCTTGTGCCGAAGGTAGCGTCAAATACATGCCTACGCTCCAGAATAACGCCAGCAAGGTTGTCAGCATTGCGCCTGCATTAATCCAACTTACATGCCATCCAAAGGACCAGCCTAGCCATCGCTTTGGCGGCGTGCTCGTACTCCCTTTTGGCAAGGCTGCATGAATCCGTTGCGCCAGACCTGCCGGCGCCTCACAGTAGAACGCCGGATTTTTTAATCGGGTATGCAATTGGGTTTGCTGCGCATAATCCTGCTGACAGTCGGCGCAGTCATTGAGATGCTGCTCAATCTGCATCGTCTCGCTGACGCTGAGCTCTTGATCGACGTAGGCCGGTAACAGCGTGCGTACTTGTTGATGCTCCATCATCTCTCCTGCCGTATTGGTGCTGCCGCTGGCGTGTGCGGCTCGGTGTGAAAATGACCTTCCAGTAACTGACGACCACGTCCCAGACGCGACATCACCGTACCGATCGGTATACCGACAATCGCGGCAATCTGCTTGTAGGACAATTCCTCCATTTCACGCAACACCATCACCTCCCGAAACGCCAGCGGTAACGCTTGCAGCGCTTGTAGTAATTGCTGCTGGCTATCTTTTTGCAACAGCATATTTTCTGGATTGTTGTCGGCATAGTGTGCGACGGCAATATTGTCGCCGTTTGGGCTATGGCATTGCTCGTCGAATGCAGTGTTGTGTGTGTGCGGCTGTCCATACCAGGTATAGAAAGTATTGCGCACGATGGTCAGCAACCAGGCGCGGCCATCGTCGCCATGAAAGCTATCGAAAAAAGTGAAGGCCCGTAAGTAAGCCTCTTGGACGATATCCTCCGCATCCTGTCGATTGTGCGTGAGCCAGCTGGCCAGGTTAAATGCCGCATTCAGATGCGGCAGTGCGATGGTCGCAAAGCGTTGTTCTTTGGTCGATGCAGTCATGCGAGGATTTCCTGTCTGGTTTCTATCATACCGCTCGGACAACGATTTTATTCCCATGAAACAGTAAAAATATGGTTGGCTCGACAGTCCAGAAATCGGGAATAAAACGTATTCAATAACGGTATAGGAAGTTACCGGTTACGTGATCGGCAATGCGGGGGTGCTTGAGGAGAGTGTGATGAGCAACATAATCGACAGACGTAGTTTTCTGCGTCTGGCCGGGTTGGGCGGCGTTGTCTATGCTTCAGGTTTGAGCGGCTGGGCTGCTGCTGGGAGTAATACAGATTTCTTTTTTGTGCAGATGTCGGATTCGCATTGGGGCTTTGAAGGCGCAGCTAACCCGCACGCACATGGAACCCTGCAAAAAGCCGTTGCTGCAGTCAATAGTCTGGAGCAGACCCCGGCATTCATTGTCTTTACAGGAGACCTGACCCATACCACGGACGACCCGCAGGAGCGCCGTAAAAGGTTGGCGCAATTCAAGGCGATTGTGGGGGAATTAAAGGTTAAGCAGGTGTATTTTATGCCCGGTGAGCACGATGCCGGACTTGATCATGGTGCGGCCTATCAGGAGTTTTTTGGTAAAACGCATTACACCTTCGATCATCAAGGCGTGCATTTTATTGTGCTCGACAACGTCTCCGATCCGGGCGCGAGTATTGGCGACGAACAACTAAGCTGGCTGGCGTGGGATCTTGAAAAACAAGCGCCGGATGCACGCATCGTGGTGTTTGCGCATCGGCCATTATTTGATCTCTATCCGCAATGGGATTGGGCCACGCGCGATGGTGCAAGGGCGGTGGCGTTATTGATGCCGCACGCCAACGTCACGGTGTTCTATGGCCATATTCATCAAGAGCATCACCACATGACCGGACACATTGCTCACCATGCGGCGAAGTCATTAATCTTTCCGTTACCAGCACCAGGATCACAGCCGAAACGCACACCGATAGCGTGGGACAGCACGCAACCTTATCGCGGTCTGGGTTTTAGAGAAGTGATGGGAGCGCAACACAATGCCGACTACAGCCTTACCGAATTCCCTGTTCAGAAAGGTTGATCATGAATAAGAAAGTGATGCAAGAACGCCGCCAGTTTCTGATCGGGGTAGCGGGTTTGGGTTTGGGTGCGATTGCCGCATTGTCAGCGCGTGCGCAAGCACAGTCGCTCCAAGAGCAAGTCATCAAGGTCGTTGCCAGGAAATTTACGTATGCGCCGGATCGGCTTCTTTTAAAGCTGGGGCATCCCGTTACCTTGGAATTTTCTACGCTTGATGTGCCGATGGGATTTAATGCGCCAGACTTCGGTGTTCGTACCGATATTCTTCCTGGAACAATATCGCGCTTGCGGTTGATGCCGGACAAAGTGGGAGAGTTTACTTTTCACTGCGACCTATTTTGCGGCTCCGGCCATGAAGAGATGAGCGGTGTGATTGTTGTCGCTGCGTGAGCCGATAAGATGCTTGATTGTCGGTTGATATGCGTTACATCAATGCGTTACATCAATCTGCTGCGCTGACGACGCAACAGATTGATGCTGCAGAGAGTCCTGAGTGGGAGGCGTTTCTTTGTGCAATCGCAGTAATATTATTGCTGGGACAGCGGCATATCTTTCGTCCCTGCATAAAATACAATCAAAACAGCTGGTGTGTCACCGGTTACTCCACGATGAAGTCCGTCCACCATTTCGGGCAATACCTCGCCTGTGCGGAGTAGTTTTTTTTCCCCGTTTTCTTTTTTCTCGACAGTGATCTCACCAGATAGTACATAGCCAGCGTTTGGCATCGGGTGAGTATGCCAAGGCAATTCCGAGTTGGCAGGAATCGTGATACGCAGAACCGTTAATTCAGGTTTGCCGCTTGGGTAGGATTGATAAGGTACGCCATCCCAGGATGTACTGCTACGTAGTAACGTCTCTATTTGAATAGAGGATGGCTCTTTTGCGGTAACCGAACTGATCAGTAATACGCTGCCAATGCAGATTGAAAAACATTTGAAAACAAGACGCATGGTGATTACTCCATTCTTTATCAAGTTAAATGACGGGGCCGGTGCCGCCTGATTACGTATTTTAAGGTAACGGAAAAATCAGGCAAGTAGTCGTCGCGTGCGCATAGATCTTGCCGTCCACATCAACAATGCTTGCTTCGGCCACACCGACTTTGTTACCGACTTGAATGACTTTGCCGATGGCACGCACGGGGCCGGTTTTTTCGTTCAAGGCACGAATCAAATTGACCTTCAATTCCAGCGTCGTATAGCCAATCCCTTTTGGCAGCATCGAATGCACTGCGCATCCCAGCGCGGAGTCGAGCAGGGTGCAGAAGTAGCCGCCGTGAACGCTGCCTAGCGGGTTGTAATGCTGCTTGCCGGGCGTGCCCTGAAATACGATGCGCCCCGGCTCGCCTTCGAGGGGGATGAAATCAAGCGTGTGCCCAATCGGTAAGGATGGCAACTTGCCATCCCAAATCTGCTGAAGAAATTCCATGCCGCCAGACTCTTTTAACTGCGTTATCGATGCCACGCCAGGGGCTGCCAGGCGCGCGCGTACGGCGACTTCTTGTGCTTTCCATTGCGCCAAAGTTGCTTCGCGATTAGTCATGTTGATCCTTGTTTTTGAAAGTGATTGGGGGAGTTGAAATAACGCGCAAATGATTATGTCACCGTTGGCGTCGGAGCCTTACGAGACCTTGCGGTTTAGTGATGTTGACCTTGATAGGCTTGGTTGTCTCTATTTTGCAACTCAGTTGCATTTAGATTGGTGGCGGTATGCCAATACGCTTAGACTAAGCGGCTGCGCGGTGTTGACCGTTTTATTTATTTACGCGGCTTGGCTGCGGCTTGTCATTTCGGACTCCAATGAAAATATGTATGCAACTACACTTACTGCGACTGAGCGCTTTATTGGCGATCGCTTATGGCTTTTCCGCTCCAGTAGCGCATGCCCAGGCTGCTCCTGATACCTCTTCGGATACGCCACCCAATACACAAACGCTTGATCAAATCGTCGTCACAAGCGCGCGTCTGGATCGTGCCAGAAATGGCATTCCGGTTGAAACCGGTAGCAGTACTTATCGCATCAGCAGTAAAGATATCGCCGCCATGCCGCAGGGCGACAACACGTCGTTTAATCAAGTCTTGTTGCGTGCCCCCGGTGTGGCGCAGGATTCGTTCGGGCAATTGCATGTGCGCGGTGACCATGCCGATTTGCAATACCGCTTGAACGGTATCATTTTGCCGGAGAGCATTTCCGGCTTCGGCCAGACCTTGGATACGCGCTTTGTCCAGAGCATCAATTTGATGACTGGCGCACTGCCTGCCCAATACGGCTATCGCACCGCAGGCGTGGTCGATATTCGGACCAAAACCGGTCAGATCGACAATGGCGGCAATATCGGAATCGAAGTCGGCAGCAACAATACCCGGACAATCAGCGGCGACGTCAGTGGCACGCACGATGCGTTTAGCTATTTTCTAAACGGCTCTTTTAATGCGAGCAATCTCGGTATTGAAAACCCTACCAGCGCATCGACCGCCATCCATGACCGCACGCTGGAAAACAAAGGATTCGGTTACTTTTCGTACTTACTCGATCCAGACACACGCGTGAGTCTGATCCTGGGGACTTCTGACGGCCGCTTTCAGATTCCTGATACTCCCGGTCAAACGCCTGGTTTTGTCCTCGATGGTGTAGATAATTATCCATCCGCCAATCTCAATGAGCGCCAGCGTGAAACCAATCGCTACGGAATTTTGGCGCTACAGGGCGTCATCGGCGATAACTTCGACTATCAATTAGCCGCCTTTAGTCGATATTCCAAGGTGTTGTTTGAACCCGATACGGTCGGCGATCTGCTCTACACCGGCGTGGCTTCCCGTGTACTGCGCACCGGTCTGGCGAATGGCTTACAGGCCGATAGCAGCTATCGCCTCAATGACAGTCACACTGTGCGCGCCGGTATTTCTTATACTCGCGAAAATCTGAAAAATAGTAACGATGCACTGACCTTCAGCGCTGACGCCAGCGGCAATCAACTTGGCACAGTGCCATTTACGATTAATGATCAGGGCCAAAAAACGACCAATCAGACCGGCGTTTATTTGCAGGATGAGTGGAAACTCAGCGATAAAATCACCGTCAATTATGGCGCGCGTGCGGACTGGTTAAATGCATATGTGAGGGCTAGTCAATTGAGTCCGCGCATTGGCATCGTCATTAAGATGACGCCGCAAACGACGTTTCATGCGGGCTACGCAAAATACTTTACGCCACCGACCTCCGAGCTGATTGCCGCCACCACGGTCGCCAGCTTCAACGGCACCACCAATGCTTCAGCGAGCAGCCAAAATAGTGCGGTACAAGCAGAGAGTTCGGACTATTTCGATCTTGGCGTGGCGCATCAATTGACGCCGCATGTCACCATCGCGCTCGATGGTTACTACAAGAAGGTAAAAAACATGCTCGATGAGGGCCAGTTCGGTTCGGCCTTATTGTTCACGCCGTTTAATTATGCGCAAGGCAAAGTCTATGGTCTGGAATTAACCCTGAACTATCGCAACGATAATTTGAACGGTTATATCAACGTCGCACGCTCCACTGCGCTGGGTAAAAATATCGTTTCGAGTCAATATAATTTTGCGCAGGATGAGTTGGACTATGTCGCCAATCATTGGGTGCATCTGGATCACGACCAAAGCATTACCGCTTCCACCGGTATTTCTTACTTGTGGCAGGGCACAACTTATAGCGCCGATGCATTGTTCGGCAGCGGTCTGCGCAGCGGCTTTGCCAATACCGAACATTTACCTTCGTACACCGAAGTCAATCTGGGTGTCAGTCATGTTTTTAACGCCTCGCCAGTGGGCAAACTCACGACGCGGCTGAGTATCGTCAACGTGTTTGATCGGGTGTATGAAATTCGGGATGGTTCAGGGATTGGAGTTGGTGCGCCGCAGTTTGGACAGCGCCGCGGCGTCTACATGGCGATGAGCAAGTCTTTTTAATCAGAAGTCTTTACTGTGAAAGCTGCATATTTTTGGTCGAGACAATTTTTCCATCCCGAATCTCAAATACCGCTTCGCCCAATACGGCAACGTCTGCCGGATCGTGGGTAATGACTAGCATCGGGACGTCGAGTTGGGCCTGTAATTGGCTTAACTCACCGCGCATACGATCGCGCAGGGCGGGATCAAGCGCGGAAAACGGTTCATCGAGCAGCAACATATCCGGATCTAAAACCAGTGCCCGGGCCAACGCCACGCGTTGGCGCTGGCCGCCTGATAGTTGATGCGGATAGCTGTTGGCGGTGGTGCTGAGTTCAAATAAGGCGAGCCATCTCTGGACCTTTGGATGGGTGTGCGCTTTGCGCGGATTGAGCCAGCCTGACTGCAGGCCGAAGGAAATATTCTGCGCAACCGTCAGGTGAGGGAAGAGCGCGTAATCCTGAAACAGGTAAGCAACCTTGCGCTGCTGCGGAGGCAAATTGATGCCGTTGGCGTGGTCGAACAGTGTGCGCTGATTGATGTTGATCATACCCAGGTCGGGCGTCAATAAACCAGCCACGGCTAGCAGCGTGAGACTTTTACCTGCTCCAGAGGGACCGTAGAGCACGATGCGTTTGCTGTCGGAGGTTAAATCAATATCGAGTTGAAAGCTGCGGTCATCGGCTTGCAAGCGTTTTTGTATCTGGACTGTTAGCGTCATGCTCAATATCTCCGGCGCTGGCTTTTCGGTACTAAACGACCCGCGATCAGCAACAGCAAGACGCAGGTGACCGAGGTGATGAACACCAATAAATTGGCGGTATTGTCGTCGCCCGCTTGCACTGCCTCATAGATGGCAACAGACAGGGTTTGGGTGCGCCCGGGCAGATTGCCAGCAATCATCAGGGTGGCACCAAATTCGCCTAAGGCTCGGGCAAATGCCAGCAAGATACCGGCGCTGATGCCCTTTGATGCGAGCGGGAGGGTGACCCGGAAAAATATCGCCACTTCAGAAATACCGAGTACGCGGGCTGCATTTTCTAACTGTGGATCGACGTTTTCAAACGCTGCACGGGCCGATTTCAACACCAGCGGAAACGCAACGATAGTCGACGCAATGACCGCGCCTTGCCAGGTGAAGACTAGCTCGATCCCCCATTTTTCCAGCCATTCGCCCACCACGCCACGGCGGCCCAGGACGACCAATAAATAATAGCCCAGCACCGTTGGTGGCAACACCAGCGGCAAGGTCAGGATGGAGTCGACCAGATCACGCGCCGACGAACGCCAGCGCGCAAGGCCATAGGCGATGGCAACGCCGAACACCAGATTGAGCAGTGTCGCCCAACCGGCAACCTTGAGCGACAGCGCAAGCGGTATCCAGACTGCATTCATAGCCGCGTTCATACTTTAGCCATCGTATTTTTGATCAGGAAGATGTTGCATCGTGGATGTCGGACATCACCGTCTGACATCACCACTATGGCTTCAAAAATCCATAACGCGCCAACGTTGCCTGACCTTTAGCCGAGAGAACGTAATTGACGAATTCTGCTGCAACAGAGGGTTGTTTGGTAACGCTGGTGATCGCAATCGGATAGGTCACAGGGGTGGTGGAGGGAACGCGCAAGGCGATTGTGACCTTGCCCGGCATGATGGCCGCGTCGGTCGAAAATACAAAACCGGCATCCACCTCGCCGCGCGCGACATAATCCAGACTTTGGCGCACGTTTTGCGCTGGAATGCCTTTTGCGGCCACGGCGCCCCATAAGTTTTCATGTTCCAGCGCGGCTTTGGTATACCGGCCAACCGGGACCGATGCCGGGTTGCCGTAAGCGATACGCTTCACCGCTGGTTGCAGGAGATCCTTCAGGCTCTGGATCGTCAGCTTGCTATCGGCGGGCACGATCAAGACGATTTGATTGCTGGCAAAGTCTTTGCGGCTAGCCGATTGCACCGCTTTTTCTGCTTCGGCCTTGTTCATCGCATCCTGATCAGCAGAGGCAAAGACATCGGCGGGTGCGCCTTTGATTATCTGTTGTAACAACACGTCTGAGGCGGCGAAGTTGAGCACTACTTTGGTGTCAGGATGTTGCGCTTCAAAGTCTTGCGCGACTTCTTTAAAGGCGTTAGTCAGACTTGAAGCGGCGGAGACGATCAGGTCGGCGGCATGCGCAGGGGCGGTTGATAGCATGAGCGGTAATGCAGTGAGGGCTATGGCGGCAACGCGCTGGAAGGTTGGCAGCATGAACTATCTCCATAAATAATGATGAGGGCGGTGGCGGACTTGATTATGGCGGTTAGAGCAAAATCGGTAGCAGAATCATAGCGGAATATACCGAGCGTAAAGCAATCATCCGAAATAGCCTGTATTTCCATAGCGTACTGACGCACAGGCTGTGCTAAATTTTGTGCTCAACTTAATCACTCAACATGGACGCACTATTTATGCGGACGACCCTTCTTACATACCGACTCCGCATCCAGCGCTTGTTACATTTTTCGCAAAGCCATTCGATGCTGTTATGGGCGGTGGTCGTTGGTTTTCTCGGGGCGTTGGCAACCATCGTTTTTCGTGAGGCCATCACCGGCTTGCAATTATTGTTGACCGGGCAGAGCGGTAGTTTTGTGGCGATTGCCAAAAGCTTGCCCTGGTACTGGCGGGTAATATTACCGACCGCAGGCGGCGTGGTCGCCGGTGCGATTCTGTTGCTGGCGAACCGCATGCCTTCACCACCGGCGTCCGATTATATGGAGGCGGTGGCGATTGGCGACGGCAAAATTCCGGTGCGCCATAGTCTGTTACGCAGCTTGTCGTCGCTTGCCACGATAGTGTCTGGCGGCTCGATCGGGCGGGAAGGGTCGATGGTGCAATTGGCGGCATTGGCGGCCTCGCTGCTTGGCCGTGTGACGTATTTTGAGCCGGGTCGCTTGCGTTTGCTGGTGGCTTGCGGCGCAGCAGCGGGGATTACGTCGGCGTACAACGCACCGATTGCCGGGGCATTTTTTGTCACCGAGATCGTGCTTGGTGCGATTGTGATGGAGAGTTTTGGGCCTATCGTGGTCGCCTCTGTTGTCGCCAATATCACCATGCGCGCCTTGCCCGGCTATAAACCAGCCTATGAAATGCCGGCGTTTCCGACGATTACCGGGGGCGAAATCGCGCTCTTCGTGGTGCTCGGTATCCTCGCCGGTCTCGCCGCACCGCAGTTTCTGCGCTTACTGAATTTTTCCAAAGCCCAATTCCAAAAGACCGGTTTGCCATTGCCTTGGCGCTTAGGACTGGGCGGTTTGATCGTTGGTCTGATGTCGGTTTGGGTACCGGAGGTCTGGGGCAATGGCTATAGCGTCGTCAACGATTTACTGCATACGCCTTGGGTTTGGTGGAGCGTTATTTTGATCACGGTGGCAAAGGTGGTGGCGACGGCAATGACGATCGGCTCTGGCGCGGTTGGCGGGGTATTTACGCCGACCTTGTTTGTCGGTGCGGCGATGGGGTTTTTATTCGGTCTGGCAGTCCACGCTTTGATACCCGGGGCCAGTTCGGCACCGTTTGCGTATGCGATTGTGGGAATGGGCGCATTTTTGGCGGCGGCCACCAGCGCGCCTTTAATGGCGATTTTGATGATCTTTGAGATGACCTTGAGCTATCAGGTCATGCTGCCGCTGATGTTGTCTTGCGTGGTGGCGTATTTTATTGCGCGTAGTCTGAACGGGGCATCGATGTACAACATCACCCTCACACGCAATCAGGATGCGCAGGAAAGGATGCGCTTGCGCGGAATTCATATGAGCGATCTGATTCGCCCGGCAGATACGGTGTTGCCGATGGATGCACCGTTTGATGAGATTAGTCGTTTGTTTTTAAAGTATCCGGTGAAATATATTTATATCGTGAATGCCGACAACCACTATTGCGGCGTGGTGGCACTGCAGGATATTACGTCGGCATTATTAAATAAGACCGTGGATAAGGGGGATACAGAACAGCGGGTTGCGGCGGATTTTTTACGACGCGAATTCTTGCATGTGATCACGCCCGAAATGTCGCTGGGCATGGCCTTAGAACTGTTTCTCGATCATCAGGGTGAACGTTTGCCGATCGTGCGTAGTCATGCTGAGCCGGTGTTGTTGGGGGCGATTTTTAAGAGTGCGCTGCTGGAGGCGTATTTCCGGCTCGATAGCGTAAAAACGCAGGCGTTGTAAGAACTCCGCTTAAATTGGGTATATCTGCCATCCGGCCCTCGGAATTGTTAAAATGCGGGTCTTCTCCATTGCAAAGCGGTTATTTGGGCTAGTTGTCCAGACATGCAAGCTTGTATTAACAAACAATTGGCAGGTAATTAATAAATATGCTGCCAATATATTGTTGGAATCACCCTTACCAAGATCGATATTTTTATGCTGAGTTACCGCCACGCTTTCCATGCAGGCAATCATGCCGACGTGCTCAAGCATCTCGTGACTATCCAATTGCTCGATTATCTCGGTCAAAAAGACACCGCTTACACAGTCATTGACACCCACGCCGGAGCCGGTGTGTACGCTTTGGATGGCGGTTATGCCTCCAAAAATGCCGAATTCGAAACAGGGATCAGCCGTCTCTGGGGCCGCAAGGATTTACCACCTGCGCTGGCTGAGTACGTCAATGTCGTGCGCAAGCTCAATCCCGACGGCAAATTACGCTTTTATCCCGGCTCGCCGTATTGCGCTGATGTGACGATGCGTGAGCAGGATCGCTTGCGTTTGTTTGAGTTACATCCGAGCGATGCCAAGATACTGACGGACAATTTCCGCAAACTCGACGCCCAGCGTGCACGCACCAGCAGTCGCGGTAAGCGCGTGATGATTACGCAAGGCAATGGTTTTGTCGGACTCAAGGCATTGTTGCCGCCGCCATCCCGGCGCGGTCTGGTGCTGATCGATCCGCCATATGAAGTTAAAGACGATTACCGTCATGTCAAAAATACGCTGGAAGATGCGCTGTTGCGCTTTTCGACCGGAACGTACGCGGTCTGGTATCCGGTATTGAATCGCATGGAATCGCGTCAAATGCCGGAAAAATTGAAACGTTTGAAGGCCAACGGCTGGCTCAATGTGACGCTGACCGTCAAGACGCCATCGCCGGACGGGTTTGGCTTGCATAGCAGCGGGATGTTTGTTCTCAATCCACCGTTCACGCTGGAGCCATTGCTCAAAGAATTGATGCCCTATCTGGTCAAGACGCTGGGTACCGACTCTGGCGCAGGCTTTACGCTGGAATCCGGCGCGACGGCGGCGGTGAACACCGGGACGCGACGGGTTTAACCAAAAATGCGGTGCGGAGGCTGCTCAGTCCAGCCGCATCGCCACCCGTTTTTCCAATAAACTCAGCCAGCGTTCCCCGCATTCGGCATCGCTGATACATAGTGCATAGTCGGTCACCGTGCGGGCAGCACGTTCAAGCAGCTGAATATCTGCCTCATGCTGACGCGCAACATGCGGGTCTTCCAGAAACAGCACGCGGCGACATTGCTGGCGATCCAGTATCAACTCGGCAATCTGGGCATCCCCGCCCATCGGCCCACTTAAAAACGGCTTCACCCAGTTTCGTCCGGCTTCTTCCCCTTTTATTTTTTGCGCCAACTTGTTGAGCAAGCTGCCGGTAGTGCCGGTGGCGCAGCGAAATGCAAATTTGTCTAGCAGAGCGAAGTTGCGCTCGGCAATATCGAGCATCCGTTCTTTCATGGCGTCGTGCGCAATCATGGCGATTCCCTCATTGGTCAGATCGAAGGTTGCATCGAGCCGTGCATCGGGCGCTGCGCCTTTTGCTATCGATTCAAGCTCCAGCCATTCGCGCGCGCCTGCCAGGGTCGATAAAAACGGCTTACCGTGAATCACGCATTGGCGTTTGAGGGCCACCGCTTCAGGAAAAGTAGACGATGGATCGACCGGGTCCATCAGATAAATGACCGCATCCAACGTGCGCGTCGGATCGCTGTCAACGACGCGTGAAACCAGCTTCATCAAGCCGCCCTGACGGCCATACGGAAAGCGCTCCACATGCGGGTAGCCAGGCAGCAGGTCAAGCTGGCCCATCGCATCAAGCGTACGGCCGACAACGATGAGTTCGGGCTGTAAATGGATTTCAATCGCGGCGCGGCTACCGTTAAGTAGCTGTGCCAGCGCTGACTGTGGAGTGTCCTGATGGGTCCGGCTGGAGGCTAGGCCGATACGGTAACGGCGTGCATTATTTAGGGACATGGGTGGGGGAAATCCAAATTGGAAGGATAGCAAAATCGCACTACAATACTAAGTATGAATAAAGCCTTTGTCAAAGAGTCTGATGGCGATGACGACGATCTGGAATTTGGATTGCCGCCCATCCCTGCTGGCACTAAAAATTACATGACGCCAGCCGGTCACGCACGCATGAAAGCCGAGCTGTTGGATTTGATCGATAACGCCCGGCCGGAAGTGGTACGCATTGTTTCCTGGGCGGCTTCTAACGGGGACCGCTCTGAGAATGGCGACTATATTTACGGTAAACGTCGGCTGCGTGAAATCGACCGGCGGATTCGGTTTCTGACTAAACGTCTGGACCTGGCCGAAATCGTCGATCCGAGCGTGCATCATGGCCGCGATCAGATTTTTTTCGGTGCCACGGTGACGTATCAAAATCAGGCTGGAGAAGAACACACCATCACCATCGTCGGAATCGATGAGCTTGATCCCTTGCATGGAAAAATCAGCTGGATTTCGCCCGTTGCACGGGCGCTGACCAAAGCCCACGATGGTGAGTCGGTCACCTTGATGACTCCGGCCGGGCTCGATGAACTGAGTATATTGAGCGTGAATTATCCTGCACCAGAAGCATAATATTTGCGGTAAAGACAAGGCAAATACAAAGCTCAATACACCCCTCCGAAGATCGGCTCCGATCTTCCATCATTGCGCTCAATTTTTCAAATTGCGCATTTTAATGCGCTGGAATTATGCATAATTTTTTCTTCTGGCGTGGAAGTAATTCGCCAAATGAACAAATAAATGTAGCCAAAAGACAACGTCATGAGGATGAAATATTTATTCTTTAGCATGCCTCCTTTTCCAGGGGAGTCGCCATGAATGTTTTAAGTTTCAAGCCAGCTACTGCGCATATCACGCCGTTTACTGTCAATGTTTTGCGTGCTATCGCAGTGTTGTGTATGGCAGCCCCAGTTGCCGGTTTTGCGCAGCAAGTCACCGATCTTGGCGCTGTCAGCGCTGCTGATGGATCAGGTGCTGCTGATGCTGTAGCGCGTGTTCCGGCTGCTGCCAAAAATGCGCCTTCGCAGGGTTCATTGACAGCGCGCTCGGCCCAATCGGAGGTCAGTGATGCATTCATCCGTAACTACACATCCCCTATCGCCGACTTCAGTCAAGTGATTCAAATGACGCCAGGCGTCTACAGTTACAGCCCGAACGGTCCGGCGCTGGGCGACACCAAGACCTACTTCCGCGGCTTTCAGGATGGCGACTATTCGATTACTTTCGATGGCATTCCATTTCAGGATACGAATAGCCCTACCCACCATACCTGGGCATTTTTTCCAGCCCAGTTTATCGGCGGCGCAGTGGTTGATCGCAGCCCCGGTTCGGCGTCCACGATTGGCCCGGCAAATTTCGGTGGTTCCATCAATTTACTGTCACGGATTCTCGATCCGCAACAACGCACCAGTGTGACCGGATCGTACGGGACCTGGAATACTTCGTTGATTGGTGTTGAGCATGAGACCGGACAGATTGGAGCAGATGGTTCGTCCAATTTGCTGTTCAATGTCCATGAAATGAAGTCCGACGGCTACCAGACCTACAACAAACAAAAGCGCGACGCTATTTCGTTGAAATATCAGTTTGCGATTACTGATAACACTGCGCTGACCTTGTTCGCATCGTCCATCGATCTGCACTCGAATACGCCAAATGTCAAAGGACCGACTCGGGCGCAAGTGGCCCAGTTTGGCGACAACTATCTGATGAGCAACGATCCGAAGCAGGCGAATTACTACGGCTACAATTTTTACCACGTCACGTCAGATTTCGAGTACCTCGGTCTGACGTCGAATCTGGGCAACGGCTGGAAGCTCGATGACAAGCTCTATACCTACGCATATCACAATCAGCAAAACTACAACGGCACCACCATCACGACCACCAGCGGTACCGACAAGCTCAATGCTTATCGCACCTACGGTAACTTGCTGCGCTTGAGTCAGGAGTCCGGCATGGGGACTTTCCGTACCGGTTTATGGTCGGAATATGCAGATACCAAGCGCTACCAGATCCCATCCGATCCGCGTACCTGGATCGATGCCGTTCTGCCTAATTTCCATGAGACATTTAAAACGACAACCTTGCAGCCGTTTGCTGAGTATGAATTCAACGTCACCAACGATTTGAAGATCACGCCGGGCATCAAATACGCATCGTATCGTCAGGATTTCACCCAGTTTGCAGACAATGGAAAATCAGTCGGTAATCTCGGTGGCGCGCCGAGCATCTCGCATGCCGCGACCTATAGTTCAGTATTACCGTCGCTCGACGTGCATTACACATTGCAGAAAAACTGGTCGGCTTATGCGCAATACGCAACCGGTAATGAGATCCCCCCGACGAACGTTTTCGACGTTAAAAACGCGAATGTCACAGTCTTGCCTGCATCGATCAAAACCAAGACTTTTCAGATCGGTACTGTATGGAAATCTGACGGTTTTACACTCGACTTTGACGCGTACCACATCAAGTTCGATAACGCGTATTCCTCCAACACCGACACTAGCGGCAATACAACGTTTTATGCCAACGGCACCTCGGTTACCCAAGGTATTGAAGCCGAAAGCAATATCATTTTGGGCGGCGGCTTTAACTTGTACGTCAACGGCACCTACGGCAGCGCCAAGTATTCCAGCGGTCTGTGGGTCGCCAGCGCACCGAGCGACACTGAAACATTGGGGTTGAGCTATGAGCAGGGCGGATGGAATCTGGGTTGGTTTACCAAGCGGGTTGGAAAAATGTACAACGACAACGGTGGTATCCATCAAGCCGTCTCTATCGATCCTTTCCTCTTGTCTAACCTGTTCGTCAACTACACCTTGAAGAATCCGGTGAGTTGGGCCAAGCAGGCCAAGATCCAGTTGGGTGTTAACAATCTGTTTGACAAGCACAGCATCGTTGGCGTCACTCCAGCGAGCACGAAGACCTCAGTTCCAGCGCCGGGTGACCAACTGACGTTGCTACCTGCACGTAGCACTGCGTTGACGCTGACCATCGATTTCTAATGCAATTAATCGGTTAATCAATACACAGGAGAGCCGGTTGGGTTCTCCTGTGCATTATTCGAAGTGCGCTCATTACTCACTATTTTATATATGAATATTTCTCATTTATTTGAACTTGCCAACGATTCCGGCGGCACACTGTATCTGATGCTTGTGCTCATGTTGGTGGCCTTGACCGTCATCATTGAACGCACCCGGCATCTATCGAATATGCAACAAGGCGGCGAGAAGTTAATCGCGATGCTAAAAAAAGAAAACGCACAGCTACAGCAAATATCGGTGCCGAAAAAACTCTCAAAACTGCCGCATGTCCATCTATTCAATGTCTTACAGAAAGAGCCTGTGAATACAGACCGAGCGACCTTCGGCGGCCATCTGGAA
Source organism: Glaciimonas sp. GG7 (assembly GCF_052976905.1). Lineage (NCBI taxonomy): Bacteria > Pseudomonadati > Pseudomonadota > Betaproteobacteria > Burkholderiales > Oxalobacteraceae > Glaciimonas > Glaciimonas sp. GG7. The sequence continues at coordinate 120,401 of NZ_JBRIIQ010000002.1, forward strand.
GAGGCGATCATGCACGAAGTACCGATTCTGGATCGCTCTTTGTGGGTACTCGATACCGTCATTACGCTGGCGCCCTTGTTGGGGTTGTTTGGCACCATTATCGGTATGTTCAATGCGTTTCATGTGCTGGGGGATGCGCAAAATGGCGCGGCGCAAATTACCGGCGGCATCGCAGAAGCGCTCATCGCGACGGCTTCGGGCCTGTTGATTGCTATGATCGGACTGGTATTTTTCAATGCTTTGCATACTCGGGTGCGGGTAGTGGTGCATCAGTTGGAGACGATCAAGATCATGTTGGTCAATCGCCACGAGAAGTTCGCAGTGCAGTTGGCTTCTGGCGATGGTACGCATGTGAAGTCGATCACCATGCCAGCGAGGGCTTGAGATGCGCTATCTTGAAACACGCAAGGCCAGAATCGAGATCATTCCGATGATCGATATCATGCTGTTCTTGCTGGTCTTTTTCGCGATGCTGACGTTGCGCATGATTCCGACTTCGGGTCATGTCACCAAATTGCCGACCAGTTCTACTGCCGTCACTATGCCGCCGCCAAAGTTGTTGGTAGAGATTGCACCAGACGGCGCGTTGCTAGTTGAAAATCACACGTTGTCAACAACGCAGCTAACCGCGTTGCTGCGTCAGCGCGACAGTGCAAAAACCTCAGTCACCATAGCCGGCAACCAGACCGCTTCGCTGCAACAGGTGATGGAAGTGATTGATGCGATTCGCAACGGTGGTGCCAGCGAAATCGGTCTTGCCACGCGCAATGCCAGCGGTAAGTAAGGCACGCCATGTCTGCACGCACTCGCCGTTTTCCTCTGCAAGCGTTCGGCCTCGCCATCTTGACTGAGGCTGCCCTGGTGTCCATTGTCTGTGCCATCCTGATCGCTGCGCCGGCGAAACCTGCGCTGTCTGAACCTGTGCCGATCACGTTGTTAAGTGAGGATAAGCCGCAGCCGGAAGCCGTGCCAGTGGCCTCGCCGAAACCACCTGCACCAACGCCGAAACCTCAGCCCAAAACAAAGGTCGCTGCAATTAAACCGCAGCCGAAAATCCCACAGCCAGCGCCAGCGACAGCGTCTACTGACCCTTTGCCGATTGCGCAAACGCCAACTGAATTCACTGAACCGGCATCTCCGCCATCACCACCGATGCCGCCTCCGGCGTCAAGCGGGAAGGGAGATCCGAGTCTCGCCTACGCGGCCAAGGTACGTGCCGCAGTGCAGGCTGCAGTTGCATACCCACCGGCAGCAGCAGCGTTGCACTTTACTGGGCGGGTTCGATTGGAATTTCAATTGCGCGATACTGTTCCCACGCAAGCGCGGGTGATGACTTCAAGTGGAATTGGGATGATAGACCGGGCTGCGCTGCAATCGGTCCAGAGTGCACAATATCCGGAACCGCCGTCAGACTTGCGAGGTAGCGATCGTTTATATCAGGTGTGGGTTGAGTTCACGCGCTAGTTTGTATCGGCATTGCCGTCTTGTACAAATTGGGTCAGCGATGTCATGATGTTTTTCCGTCTTTTTTAACGTTAACAATTGAAGGTCATTATGCGCAAACTTTACGCATCGCTCTTGTTCTGCTTCGTCGCCGCTTCCAGCATAATCAGTGCACCTGTGGAGGCGAAGGGTGATAAGCCTCAGCCGTACATCTCTGCAAGCGATATCGATTTAATCAAGCTTCTGCCACCGCCACCGGCCAACGATTCTGCTCAGACCAAGGCGGAGCTTGGTAAGGTGTTGGTCATGCAAGTGACCCGCACACCGGAAATGGCGGCACGCGCGCAAGCTGATGCGGTGGAAAATATCTGGCGTTTTGCCGATGTTGTGGGGCCGACATTTACAGCCGAGAAACTGCCAAAAGTGGCTGCTTTTTTTGGACGCGTGGTGAGTTCGGAGGGTGCGGTTGTGGATGTGTCCAAAGAATTTTGGCAGCGTCCGCGTCCGTATCAATATAGCGACCTGGTCAAGCCGGTGGTCAAAATGACGGCATCCGGTTCCTATCCATCAGGGCATGCGACGGGCGGGACTTTAATGGGTATCGTCCTGGCAAATATGCTGCCTGAAAAACGCGCCGAGATCATGGCGCGCGCACGAGAGTATGCGGATAATCGTATTGTCGGCGGTGCACATTATCCGTCAGACATTGAGGCCGGGCGTATTGTCGGTACTTTGATCGCTGCTAACCTGATGACGCGGGATGACTTTAAGGCGGACTTTGCGGCGGCTAAAATTGAGTTGCGCAATGAATTGGGTTTGCGTCAGGAGCCGGTCGGTCGGTGAATGTATTGGTGTTTTGAAATAACAATCGGCGGTCTAGAAATTGTTTCTGAGACCGCCGATTATTGTATGGAGTGTTGCTAATTAGCCAACTCTATCGTTTCTGATATTGCTGATTCCCAAACAAAATAGCCCGTGCCGTGTCGTCCGTTAATGGCTTGCGCAAATTGGACAATACCTCTACACCGCGTTGTACAGCAGGGCGTTCACTGATGATGTCGAACCATTTATGCAAATGCGGGTAATCACTCAGTTCAACGCCTTGATTTTTCCATGAGCGTAGCCACGGGAAGGTAGCGATATCTGCAATCGTGTATTCGCTGCCAGCCAGGTAGGTGTGCTCAGAAAGTTGCTTATCGATGACGCCATAGATACGTTTGGCTTCGTTGGTGTAGCGATCAACGGCATAAGCGATTTTTTCTGGTGCGTAAATGCGGAAGTGATGCGCCTGTCCTAGCATTGGCCCTACGCCACCCATCTGAAACATCAGCCATTCGAGCGTCTTAAATTTTTCACGATCGGTGTTGCCGAGGAATTGGCCTGTTTTACTGGCCAGATACAGCAGAATCGCGCCGGACTCAAACAGCGATATAGGTTTGCCGTCAGGACCATGATCATCAACGATGGCGGGTATTTTATTGTTGGGTGAGATCGATAGAAAATCCGGATCAAACTGGCCCCCAGCGCCAATGTCGACAGCATGCGCGCGATAAGGCAAGCCGCATTCTTCCAGCATGATATGTACTTTGTGGCCGTTGGGAGTGGCCCAGCTATAGACGTCGATCATCAATATTTCCTTTGTGGGTGGGAAGATAAATGTGGCATTGCAGGATTGTCAGATGGTGATTAAGCGTTGTAATGCATGCTGCAAGGTCTGATCCTGTTTAGCAAAACAGAAACGGACGATCCCTGATTGGCGCGGGGTTGCGTAAAAAGCCGATACGGGAATTGCAGCTACGCCGATTTCGCTCGTCAGCCAAGTAGCGAACTCAACTTCGCTGACCGAAGAAATCGTCGAGTAATCGACGCACTGAAAATAAGTGCCATCGGACGGCAAGAGTGTGAAGCGCGAAGCTTGCAGACCTGCGCGGAACAAATCCCGCTTACGCTGATAAAAAGCGGGCAGCTCCAGATACGGCGCAGGGTTTTGCATGTACTGCGCAATGCCATGTTGGACCGGCGTGTTGACCGTAAAAACATTGTATTGGTGCACCTTGCGGAATTCTGCCATGAGCGCAGCGGGGGCCGCGACGAAGCCGATTTTCCATCCAGTGACGTGGTAGGTTTTGCCGAAACTGGAGACGATAAATGCCCGTGCCGCCAGCTCCGGGTGACGGCTGATAGATTCATGCACTAGTCCGTCATAGATCATGTGTTCATATACCTCATCAGACAGGATCAGCATATCCGTGCCGCGCACGATATCGGCCAGCGCGGCAATATCGGTTGCGCGTAGCACGCTGCCTGTAGGATTGTGGGGCGAGTTGACCATGATCAATCGCGTGCGCGGACTAACCGCTGCGGCGACTTGGCCCCACGGCACGGCATAACCGTTAGCGCCCAGTGTCATTTGGACGAATACGGGTTTGCCTCCGGCCAATTCGATCGCCGGGACGTAACTGTCATAGGCCGGTTCGATGACGATGACTTCATCGCCTGGATGCACGGCGCACATAATTGCGGTTAGCAAGCCTTGGGTGGCTCCAGCCGTGACCGTAATTTCGGTGACCGGATCGTAGCTGTGTCCGTATAGTTGTTTGACTTTGTCGGCGATGACGATACGCAGTGAGGGCACCCCGACCATGGGCGGATATTGATTCAGGCCATTTTTCATGGCGTCGCTCACGGCATCAATGAGGACCGGATCGCAGTTGAAGTCGGGAAAACCTTGCCCAAGATTGACGGCGTTCTTTTCACTGGCGAGCGCTGACATGGTGGTGAAAATGGTGGTTCCTACGGCTGGCAACTTGGATTTTAAGTTGAGGGCTGGCGCGGCTGATATGGCGACATTGGGCTGGTTAGTCATGTTTATGTATAGCGCTCTGGAGGTGAGAAGTGCGGCAATGAAGGTTGATTTTTCAACGAACGAACATTTTAGCGGTTTGTTGCCGATGCCACAAAGGACGCTCTTTTAAGCTGCTGGAGTGCTCCAGGCCTGCGGAGAAACAATATTAAAAATCCCTATTTTCGCAGTTTTACGGGCTAGTTTAAGGAGGGCCTTGTCTTTTGTAATCAGCGTGCTTGCATCTGCGCCGAGGGCTAGTTCCAGAAACTTCTGATCATCCGCGTCCGAGCAAATCGGCAAGCGTACGTCTGTGCGTGGGGATAGCGTGGCCGGATCCAGTATTTTTATCAGCGCATCGAATTCCGCATTAATAGCGGGGCGTGTCTCATCACTGATAGGTAAGTGTGAATAATGTAAAACCCGCTGCCATTCCGTGCGGCAATCGGCGCGTGTGACTGCTTCAATTGCACCAGATTGGAGAGCGGTCATCAGTACCGCCCAGCGCGGGTCCCGGAATACAAACAAATCCAGACATACATTCGTGTCGATTACTATGCGCTTCTGTATCATTGGGCAAATTTCTTTTCTGTATGTTTATAGGATTTATGCAAAATCGCCCCAGTGGGGTTATGTTTT